>JAJPHX010000187.1 GCA_021325075.1 Nitrososphaeraceae archaeon
CCAAAGTTCATGTTGACTGTCTGAACGCAGAACAATTCCTGAGCGACGCATTACAAAGTAAAACCCCGTGAAAGTGGCAGGCAGGTGTTGCCAAGCCTAAACTTGATAACCCTTCCCCGTTCATTTCACGGGGATCAATATATGTTAAACATCGTATTTAACGGCATCAATCCAGCCAAACTTCTGAAATTGCTTTAAGGGATAGTGGCGAACAAATGCCATGGCTGAAAGAGAATACAAGGAAAAAGTCAAGGTTGACGATGACAAGGAAAAGGTCGAGCGCGAATACAAGGACGAACTCGGCAACAAGGTAAAGGAAAAACACGAAGTAAAGATAGACTAAAAAAGCTCTTCCTTTTTTATTGCTCTAACCAGCTAAGCTCGATATCAAATATTTTTAGCTAGCCACGTCTTATGGCGTTACGAAGATTTTCAGGCATGTTCAAAGTGCTTGCATTGATAGTTGGAGGAATATTCCTCATGACGTTTGGCATATACTTTCTTAGCATAGCCAGCCTGCCCGCGTTTGCCTTCCCGGTGCTTCAGTTGCCCGTGATAAACGTCAATTGGACAATCGTCGGGTTTGTCGCGATTGCCGGCAGCATCGCCACACTTGGCTCGGCGTTTATAGTCAGCAGGCTGGGCTAAGACAACCCGGTAACTGACTTAAGGATAGCCGTCCATATTGTCTGCATGGCAGAGGCCAGTGATCAGGAACGTGAAGCTAAAGGCCAGCGGCAGGTCGCTCCTCCAGTCAGTGAAGAAGAAAAGTCTTCAGTAAGGGACTATAAAAGCGAGGACAAGAACGAGATTGCCAAGACAAAGATAGAGTACACCGAGGTAACGCCCAAGGAAGAAGAAAGAAAAAAGCGTGAACAATAACGTCAATGATCTGATTATAATCTTAATGCGGAGGCGAGAACAACAGATCCCTGTCGTGGAGAACCAGCCTCAGTTTCTATACATAACTAGCACAGGGTGGAAGACAGGCAACCCGCACAGGATAGAAATCTGGTTTGTCGAGTACAACAAAAGGTACTACATCCTGTCGGAAGGTGGGATGAGCGCGCACTGGGTGCAGAACATCTCGCACAACCCCCAAGTTTCCTTTAGCATAAACGAAATGAACTTTGCAGGCACTGTGCGAAAACTGGACGCAGAAAAAGAGCCCAAGCTGTCAGCTACAGTTTTGAAGCTGATGGATGCAAAATACAAGAGGAACGAGGGCCTGATTGTAGAACTTGTACCGGTATAAAGCCAGATCGGGCAAGCCGAGACTTGCCCAATGGAATCAGAGCGTCGATCTGGCTGCATTGGTTTTCTGTCTGGTCAAGGCAAGACATGCCAACCGGATTAGGGGCACAAAATGGCTGCCATGCCGCCTTCTGCGAATGTAGAGCATCAAGGGTATTACGGATTGCATACGCATGTTAGCTAAGCTATTTCGGGGTTTGGATTGCTGCTATTTATGCGGTGGCTGCCTGTAATTCTATAATTTTTCATACTTGGAAATATAAAGCCCCAAGAAAAATAATGACACGTGGTATCGCTCCAAAAGACCCTGCTGTCAACGAAAAGCATCCGTGCAATACTGCCTCACGGGAAACGATGCGCCTGTGGCCACAAGAAAGACTACCACATCAACGGCACGTCAAAATGCGTTTTTGGCATCTGCCAGTGCGAAAGATACCACACCTAATATGCACACTCTAGGTTTATTTGCCAAGTCCATTGACTTTACCTGTTGGAAATACCGCGCTTTGCAGCAGAGCATGTCATTCCAAGAGATTACGGGAAGCCTGCAATTTCTATTGGCAACTATTACCTAAAGTGGGACGATGCTTCACACGGGATAGCTCAAAAAGAAGTGCCAGAACTGAAAGGTCTGATAAGCGACTTGGTGCCGCACCTATCTTCGACCATATATGAAGCGGCAAAAGAAATCCACGTCGCCATCGAGGAAAACGCGAAAGGCGCGGAGGTGCGCCACATACATGCCTTCTCACCAGAACTTTTGCTTACCCACAGGAGGGGAGACATAACCTACACTCTGCAAATGAAAAGGGACGGGACCACGCTTTTGCGCAGGAGCGAAGCAGTGGTTGTTGTGGACGACGGCACCAAAAAGAAAACATTGCTTGATGTGAGCTGGGTCATTGGCGAGCTCCTCTTTAACCGGCAACCTGACTACCGTTAGACACATAACTAGACCCTGCGTCTTCTAGCTGTGTTTGGAAAGGCAAAATGCCGGCTCTGCGGCGACGACGTGAGGCTTGCGCTGAGGCACCTAAGAGACAGCCACCCGGAAATCTATGAACGGGAAGTCAAGAAAATGCGGATGCCGGAGATCATGAAAAAATATTTTGTTGAATGACTACCGACCTATGCTATAGAACATTCTAACCTAGCAATTTATCTATGCGAGCTGTGTTTCACGCTTACGTGTCCCGCCGCGGCTCTGGAGCTCTGCCTGCAAGGCAAGTTATCCTGCTGGCATCAGTCGCCGCCGCAGCAGTCTCGCTGTCACTTTTGTCTTACAGCTACTTTCAGTATACATCAGGTGAAATCACGAAAATCGTGACGGGCGACTTGCAGGAAGAGGCACGGGTGGAAGCTTATCACCTTTCTGGCCTGATGGAAAGCAAGATACAACTGATTGACAACAATTTGGAAACCCTTGTCCTCAGCCCATCCATAATGGAAAACGATCTGAACGAGGCCAAGCTTGTGATAAACAACAGACAAAATTCTACCTCAGAAATCACCGACCGCTACGTCTGGCTTGACAGCGCAGGCAAGACAGTCTGGTCAAGCGGGTTTGCAAACGAGAGCGAATACATGACCTACAGGGGGACGGACGTAAGCTTTAGGCCGTACTTTAAAGAACCGCGCGATACGCTCCTGCCTTACTACAGCACCACGATCGAGTCTCTGGACGGAGTGCCAAGGCTATTCCTGTCGCACCCGATAATTGGCAATGGCAGCAAGCCTGCCTTTGAAGGAGTAGTTTTTTCAGCTATAACATTCCAAAATCTTGGCAGCATCCTAGAGTCCTCAATGTCTCCAGAGTTAAGCTCCAACCTAATTGTGACTGACACAGACAGCTTGACAGTTTATTCAAGCAATCCTGCAGACATGGGCAAGAAATTGCAAGTCGGCATGGTATCGCAATCTTCGGCCGAAAACACACAATCATTTGACCAGATGCTCCAGCAGAGCCATAATGGCAAGACCGGCTCGTATGACTTTGTTGGCGACGGCACATCTAAGACTGTGGCGTACGCCCCAATAGACATCAGGGACAATCATTTCCTGACACTGTACATCCTCGTGCCACACAACGTGTCGATGAAAATAGATCCGCTGCTCCAGCAGAACAACAACTTTGCGCTTGCGATCACTTTGGCAATTGGCGGCGTGGCGATCGGCACCTCAATACTGATTCTGTCATGGAACAAGGCGCTGCAGACGTCGGTAAACAAAAAGACTGAAGAATTGAAGCAGGCAAACGAATACCTTGTAAACGCAAACGCAAAACTTGAAGTGCAGGACAGGGTGCAAAAGGAGTTCATCAACATCGCGGCTCACGAGCTGCGGACTCCTGTCCAGCCCATACTTGGCATGACAGAAATCCTTGAAAAGGACCTCGGCGACAGGCGAGAAGACATCAGGCTCATAGCACGAAATGCCAGAAGGCTTGAGCGACTCACGCAGGACATCCTTGATGTGACCAGAATAGAAAGCAACTCGCTCCAGCTGCATAAAGAGCGGATCAACCTGAACGACCTAATCCTGCCACTTGTGGAAGACTACAGGAATCAGGTTACAAACGGCGGGACCAAGATCATCTACGAGCCAAAGGACATCTTTATTGAGGCAGACAGGGAGCGACTCACACAGGTAATTTCAAACCTGCTTGGAAATGCCTTCAAGTTCACAAAGAACGGATCCATTTCAATAGCTGCCGGCAAGCTGATGGCAAAGTCAGCGTGACAGTAAAAGACACCGGGAGCGGCATAGACACTGACATCCTGCCGAGGCTTTTCACAAAATTTGCGACGAAGTCAGACAAAGGGACCGGCCTTGGGCTGTTTATTTCAAAAAGCATCGTTGAAGCACATGGCGGCAGGATATGTGGCGAGAATAATAATGACGGGCAGGGGGCCACTTTTGCCTTTATGCTACCCGTGGGCGACATGAAAGAAGAAAAGGTAAAGCGCGAAATAAAGGAAAACGACTAGCTTACTTCTTTTTTATGTGCCTCAATGATAGTGTAATCGATTATCCCTTTCTTTGAGACGTCCCTCATTTTCAGAAGTGACCTGTAAAGGACACCCTCTACAAACGATGAATATTCTCTGAGTATCATGTGCCTGAGCTGCTCCCTGTTTTGAACATAGTAATCCGCTAGCGGCTCGTAAACGCACTTGCCAATGAGCTTAACTTCAGATATGTCAAACCCGTTCTCTGCAATTGCAGACTTCACGCGGCCAAGCCCGTAATGCTCCGACGACCACGTAAAGGAAAGGAGCCCGAGGGTGAAGAGTTCTTTTAAGCGGGCTTTTTGGCGCATGGTGACAGGCATTGCGATGACAAGCGTGCCATCCTGCTTCAAAATTCTACTGCACTCACTTACAAACCTGTCAAGAGGCTTGAAGTGCTGAGCAGATTCGAGAGCAATAACCCTGTCTGCAGACCTATCGGCAAAGGGGAGCGCCGTGGATGTGGCGTTTACTAGCGCTATGCCATCTGAATGACTTCCATTATCGATCAGGCTTGCAGACAATAGTTGCCTGTAATTGATGTTCACACAACTGATGCCAAGCTTGCCGTAATCCGACTTCCATTTCGCCGCCGGAGCGCAAAGCCCGCTGCCGACGTCTATCAGGTTTGAAGCAGAGCCAAGCCCTGCAATTTTGCCAACTAGCGAGCACAGGTTAAGCTGGGCAGCTGCAGGAGTGCATCCATCGCCGTCCCAGTACCCAAAGTTGAGCATGTCGCCGCCGGTTGTTAGCTGCATTACCGGCGACAGGGAATTGTACATGTTGACGACGTCATTTTCATTTCGCCGGAAAGTCCACAAGATTGCCTGCAGCGGGTCTATCAAAGGTGGTCGGCAAGTGTCCTACTGTGGTGGCCGATATAAACGAGCGCTGCCTAGAGCCATTTCCTGTTCTTTTCAATTTCCGGCATGACTTGTTTTTCAATTATGCTGACAGGGTTTGAGCCGAGGTCAAATGAGAGCATCAGGTAGAACTTGTCCTGCCTGTCAGATGTAACTGGAACCGTGGCGCGAACAAGGTTTTCGTACTTGCCTATCACATACTGGAGCCGGCCGACCTTTGGGCCGCCGTGAATAGCTCCTGTACGCTGTATTGCCTGCATGGTATATCTTTCTGTCTCTTCCCTTGAAGACAGGGGGACAAGACCACGCCTGTATGCGGTGGCTATCAAGGAGCCGAGGTGGTCTGCGACTCCGACATATCGGATTGAGCTGTCTATTTTAAGAATTTCATTGCACAGGTCCTGATAGTTTGACATTATCAACAGTGCCTTGACTGCATTTTTATAGTATTTGATTTTCATAAACTACGGAAAAATGGTCAGGACCAGTCCATGTAATCTTCTTTGGAATATTCGTTCTTGTGTCCTCTTGAGCAGACGTGCAGGGTTTCTTTCATTGCAGCCGACCTGACGTCGCCTCCGCTTCCTTCAGGCACATAAACGCCGGCAAAGACTTCGCCACAGGTCTTGCACTTTAGCATAAGCATCGGCATGCTGATCTCTCTATCTGCGAGATCGCTGCTGCGTGCCTTCACGTCGACTTTCGTTGACAAAAGTCTTCCTTGGCGGCGGGGAGTCATTTTCATGACCCGGGTGCGACCTGATGTGAGCCCAGTATTCCGAATATGTAATCGCGCTCTTGCAGACAGGGCAATTTTCGTGGCCGCATTTGTGGTGGCCCACGAAATTAGGATGTATTGTCAAATTACAAGTTGCACATTTTTCCAAAAGCTATCACTCACTATGAGTGAAACTAGAATTATTACTTATCGCTGTATGCTATTGGTGTCACAGGGCTAGTACGAGCGGGGCTTGCTTTCAAAGTATATCGTGTTCTTGTATTCAAAGAACTTGATCTCCATCTTTCTCTCCCCCTCTTTTTCCTTTCCCACTCCTTTTACAAGGCGCGACGGGTTGCTGTTTTCATAGCCGTACGAAGACGCATAGTACGCCCCGTACATGCTGGGAAAAGACGCGCGGAGATCCTTGATTGCGGTGAGAAATTTGCGAATCGATTTGTCGTCTGACGCCTGCTGTCCTTCGTCCTTGTTCTGCATCCCAACTGCCACCAGCTCCTCATTCTCCCTCCTGTAGATGCAGACATCAAAGGAATACTCGAGCTTGGATTTTCCGCTAATCTTACCGTCCATCACGAACTTGTGCATCATCGGGCTGTACATGGAAGAGAGGAAAACTGCAAACCTGAAATTTGAAAAAGAGTCCTGGCAGTCAAGGAATATCTGCTGGAGCAGCATGATCGACTTGTCGTTTAGCCTGGCAAGCAGGGTAGGCAGTTTTGGCTTCCTCGCCCTGTCTTTTCCGCTTATGGAGGTGTCAAGGACGCACTCGCACTTGTCCGCCACCATCTGCAGAATCTGGACCGGTATATTGTAATTTGCAAGGCGGGTTTCCAACTCTTGGCGCTGTTTGGTAGTCATCAATTGTTGCTGTTCGACCGTAGACAAAATATCGTTATTATTATGCTAAAGAGCTTATTAAACCCAGCTTTACGTGCGCGTAAACAGGCATATAGGCAGCTTTAATAGGCAAGCACTACATATGTGAGCATGTCAGATAATAACAATCCTCTTCTAAAGGTCGATGCGAGCATCAATCAAATCTGCGATACATTGAAACTTACTCCTTTCGTGAGAACACAATGCATAGAAATGTCGAGCATAGTGACATCAAATGAAAGCGCTGAAATGACGCAGCCTATTGCAAATGCCATTGCATGCGCCATCGTTTCAATAGTCCACGAAGATGCAAAGAGAAAAGGGAGAGTAACACGGCACTTGCCAGATAGAATGATCGGTAATGTATTTGGAGTGAGCGGCGTTTCTGTGGTATACAACAAGCGCTTGGTCAACGCGGTACGAAGCGGCAACCCTAAAAGTATGGCAGAAATATCTGGCTGAATCTAGCCGGTCCTTTCGAGGATCACATTCTTTAATTTATGAATCCCATAGCCTGTTTTTGACGATACTGCCAGATAATCTTCTAACTGCAAATCTTTGGCAATTTCCTCAACTTTTTCCGCGTCTGCTCTGTCATATTTTGTCAGGACAATCAGAACCTTCTTATCGTCAACCTTTAACTCTTTCAAAACATCCCAGCAGCTGGCATACTTTATCCTGATGTTTTCAGGTTCTTCAGAGGCATCAAGCAAGAGCAGCATAAGATCAGCCGCAAGCGACTCTTCAAGTGTAGATTTGAACGCATCGATCATGTACGTTGGAAGCCTACTGATAAAGCCGACAGTGTCTGTGAGCAGGACCGATTTTTTGTCTATCTTCAAGGACCGGGTAGTCGTAGATAGTGTAGTGAATAAGCTGGCAGAAGTTTCCCTTTGCTCCTCAGTGAGCTGATTGAACAGCGTGGTCTTGCCCGCACTTGTGTAGCCTACCAGCGATACAACTGGCATACCCGTCTTGATCCGTTGTTGGTGGTACAGCTGGCGCTTCTTTTTTGCTTCGTCCAGTTTTTCCTTGATAAATCCCATCCGCCTTTTGAGATCACGGAACTTGACATCAACTACGTACTCGCCGCTTCCGCCCTTGCCGGGCCGCTCGTTGCCAGACGACATCTTGGCCATCTCTCTTACCCTGGGCATATCGTACTTTATTTCTGCCAACTGGATCTGGAGCTTTGCCTCGTTGGTAGTGGCTCGCGAATAAAAGATGTCAAGTATCAGCCGCTCCCTGTCGACTACCTTCAACCCAGTGAGCTTTTCCAAGTTATGCAGCTGCTTCGAAGTCAGATGCTCATCCACCACCATCTGGGATATGTTAGATTCTTTGACAAAGTCCTTGATCTCTTCGGCCTTGCCCGAGCCCATGCCATATTCTGAATGGTTAAGGTATTTCTGGGTAAAGATCTTGGTCACATGCCAGTTTGGCATCGACTCTACAAGGCTCTTTGCTTCTTGAGAGCTGAAATCGTCAGGATATGCTACAAGAACTATCTCAACAGACTTCAAAAGAATTCAACTTCTAGACTAATCAGAGACAATAGCTATTGATAGATCGGCGAGTCTCTTATAATAACCTTGAATGAACCAATAAAGTCTAATTACCGCATGTGCCAGCATTTCCCATGCCATCAGTTTCGCCTGACGAGCATGTGATCAAATGCAACATCTGCGGGCGCGGCCTCATAGTAAAGGATAACGTCAACAACGGCACGGCATTTCTCAGCCACCTAAAGATCGACCACGACATCTTTTACGTCCCACAGCAAATGACCGAAACAAAGGCAGATGCAAAAAGGCGAGCAAGCAACAACAGGCAAGCTCTGGCTGACCCGAATGGGTAGGCTTTTAACCCCGATAATCATAGCATAGTTGGTTTTTAACTTAGGCAAAAGAAAAGTTCTCAACGAATCTCAGCTGAAGGAGATGGTAATGCCCGGCCAAGGCCAGCTTTTTGGGCGCGTCATAAAATTGGTCGGAGGCGATAACATCATCGTAAAATGCACCGACGGTAAGGTAAGGACTTGCAGGATCAGAGGGAAAATAAAGCGCAGGATGTGGATAAGAGATAATGACCTTGTGCTGATCGCGCCATGGGATTTCCAGTCAGACAAGGCCGACATCATCTGGCGGTACATTTCTGCACACGCGGATAAAATAAAACAAGACGGGCACCTGACCGGACTGGAAGAAGCGTAAGGATCATACATAATAACAAGCCTGCCCAAACTATTTTGACTTTAATGGCAGCAAAAAAGAAAGCTAGCAAGAAAGGCGGCAAGAAAAAGTAAAACGGCCGTGATGTGTGGCGAAAGACGTGATGCGCCACCATCTTACTTTTTGATTCTTACACGCGTTTTAATTTTGGTGGAGAAAATATCTATCTACCGTTTATATTACCAGTAGACGCCTTGTATTTTGACAGTAATGTCATATGGAAGACAGTTTGGAGGAGGCGGCAACCGCTTCGGTGGCGGCAGCTTCGGTCCAAAGCCTGTAGAGACAGGCAAAGAATACGACGTACAAATCACTGAAACGAGCAGAAAAGGTGACGGAATTGCCAGGGTTCAAGGATTTGTCATTTTTGTCAAAGATGGCAAAGTAGGACAAAACACCAAGGTAAAGGTCACAAACGTAGGCGCAAGATTCGCAACAGCTGAAATAGTACAACAATAAGAACCCTAAAAATGTGGCAACTCCGTGACGGAAAGTACCACATTCGTTTTTCTTCATCATTCAATATCTGTAGGCTTATTCCTTTCTGTAATTGATATTTTGGTAGCCCTGTTCGGTGCCTGCCGCCCTGACTACGATAGTGTTACCTGCCCTACTGAATATCCTCTGCCTCTTGTCGTTTGTGAATATCCATCCAAGGATTACGTCAATGGGAAGAAGGAAAGCCTTGCCAAAGCTCTGTATCGCCGCGTTTCTGATGTCGGGCTTGCCGCCTACAAGGTTCGTGGTCTTTATCTTGAGCGCCATCTTGCCAAGCGACTGGCCGGTAGTAGATTCGAAGTATATCCAGTATGCAAAGAACACTAAGCTTGTTATCCCGTAGCTAAGCGGTCCACCAGGCTTGCCATTTGACCATCCGCCGGGGTCTGCAAGCCAGAACGGCAGCGTTGCCGCGGTAAAGATTGCCCCTAGGACGATGTTTACTATGATAAAGTCTATGAGCCACGCCCAGAACCTAGTGCTCCATTTTGCAAGCACTATTTCACTGGGCTGTCCCGGCGAGCTACCGCCTGCTGGAGCTGAGTCCATGCGTAGGATCACTTTGCGCTTCTAGCTTTAATAGATTGGCAAGCGCCACTATGCTGATCTAAAAAGAAAAGACAATTTGGATCATCTAACAGCCAATTGCACAAAACATCGTTTAAATATCGGCGAGTTAGGTAAGCCTAATTGTGCCATCCCCTGATGGCCTATTGCAGTCTTGATATTGAAATGGTGAAACCACTGAACAAGCCATCATCGGTGCTCGCTTTCTCGATTTTTGCCCTATTAATTATAATGTCTCCTGTGATCGCTTTTGCGCAAGCGCCGGCCAGCAGCGACAATGCCTTGGTGGTAATCGTAAATATTGAAAGGATAAAGACGCAGCTCTTGCTTGCCGAGCAAAGCCTAGATGCCAGCGACAGCAACATGGCCTTTGCTCACGCGTTCATTCCGCATACTGCGATATTTCCCTCAGTCAAGGACCTGCTAAAGCAGATAGACAGTCAGACTACAAACCAGCTGGAATCATTACTGTCAGACCTGCCATTCAAGATCAAAGAAGGCAATCAGCCGGCTGACTCGCTAAAGCAGGATATCCGCAAGATAACCGGCCTGCTTGATATCGTCTATGCCAAGATAGGTCCTGCTGCTTCTGACAAGAGCGTCACGTCACAGGCAGCGGTGTTCCTGCTAAGGGATGCCATCCAGTCGTACCAGCTGTCAAATGGCGGCTCAAGCCAAGTTGACTATGAAAACGCGATAGGGCTGGCAGCCACGGCCGAGTCGAAATACAAAGAGATATTGAGCTCGATGGAAGAACAGCGCATATCCGAGATCGATTCATTCTTTTCCGACCTGAAAAGCTCACTTGAGCAAAAGGCAAGCAGCGATTCAATCGCAAGCCTTGAAATCGCGATAGAGCGCGACCTTGCAGAAAACCTGTCGCTGAGCTCCGGAAGCTCTAGCCCCAAGTACTTTTCCAACATAAGAATTCTGCTGACAAGTGTAGTGGCTGACGTCAAGGCCGGCAACTACAAGCAGGCCGAGCAGGATGCAAACTCTGCCTACCTTGACAACTTTGAGTTCCTTGAAGCGCCGCTTGAAAAGCACGACGCCAATCTCAAAGTCACGATAGAGCTTGCAATGAGAGAAGACCTGCGCAGCATGATACAAGCAAACGATTCTCCTGTAGACATAGAGCAGTTTGTCAATGGAATTCTTGCCAAGCTGGGCGATGCCGAGCAAATACTGAAAAACGATCCTGATTTTGACAGGAGCACTGGCCAGGCCGCCGGCTTCGCAGACATTGAAGCATTGAAGGCAGGCTTTGGCGCCTATACTGGCGACAGAAAGGACATAGGTCAGGCAGACGACCCGGCCAAGGAAAAAGTCAGAAACAACATTGACCAGATAAGAGCAAAGCTGGATGGAATGCTCCAGACCTACAAGGACGGCAACTATGACGGCGCGCTCGCGGCATCACGCTCTGCCTACCTTGACAGCTACGAAAACATCGAGACTCCGCTCAGGCCGATAAACCCTGACTTTACGCTGGAGATGGAGATCAAGTTTGCCGAGCTGAGGAACCTGATACAGTCTCACGCGCCATACGACCAGGTGCAGAATAAGGTCGTGGAGCTCAGGAGCGGCCTTGACGAGTCAGAGCGCCTTGTCTCAGGCACGGGCATCATAGCCCCGGCGATCGCGTTTTCAACGTCATTTTCAATAGTGTTTCGCGAAGGACTAGAGTCAGCGCTCATCGTCGGCGCAATCTTGACGTACCTTGAAGCTTCAAGGAACGAGCGCTTCAAAAAACACGTCTACTATGGCATCGTGCTTGCCTTTGCCGCAACAGCGGTAACCTGGTTTGTCGCGCAGTTCATCATCGAAGTTGCCGGCGCAAGCAAGGCCATGATAGAGGCGATAGCAGGAGTCTCGGCTGTGGCAGTCCTCTTCTGGGTCAGCTTTTGGATACTCAACAAGGTGGAGACGAAAAAGTGGATAGAGTTTGTCAAGGCCAAGGTGTGGAAGGCAACCACTACTGGCAGCGTCATGGTCTTTGTCATGCTGTCGTTTTTCACGGTCTACCGGGAGGGCTTTGAGACCGTGCTGTTCTACCAGGCCATGATCTCGTTTGCAAAGTACATGGAGTGGTACGTCGCCGCCGGCCTGCTGATAGGGCTCGGAGTCATCACCGGCATCACGTTTGTCATAAGAAAGCTCGGCAAAAAGCTGCCGCTGCGCGTTCTGTTTGGTCTGACAATGGGGATCGGCGCGTACATGTCTATCGCGTTCATGGGAAACGCCGTCCGGGAGTTCCAGGAGGTGGGCTACATCTCTACCACAGACCTTATCGGGACGGTGCCAAGGCTTGACATCAATATGGCCGCGATGACTGGCATCCACCCAACGCTTGAAACCATCGTGGCGCAGGTAATCCTGCTTGCAGTATATCTAGCGGGCTCGCTTTATGTTCTTGTCATACAGCCAAAGCGCAACAAGGCTATTGAGTCGGCAAGAAAGTCCCGCGCAGACCTTGTAAAGAAAGAGAC
>JAJPHX010000162.1 GCA_021325075.1 Nitrososphaeraceae archaeon
CCCGTTGATAGAAGCCGTCGAGTTTTCAACCAGGAACTCCTTGGTGGCAAAGCGCGCAATCTCCTCGTTCCTGACGGGTAGTTCCTTTATCGCAAGGTGCGAGTTTGTAAGTTCTGCCAGCGAACCAAGGGCAAAGACTCCGCGCTGCCCAACAGGGTAAACTGCAGTGATGTGGGCATTCTTGTCATAGGCTGAGCCAAAGTCAGGGCAGTATTTGGCCACTATCTTGCCTAATGCAAAATGGGGCTCGCTTAGGCTCTTTATCGCTTCATCCTTTGCCGCAGAGATGCTTTCATATGATACGCCATTCTGCTCATACTTTATTATGTTTTCAGAGTCCATTCGGCCCAGTGTATATAGACTCATCGCGGGCAGGCCGCCAAACTTGTTTGTTATCATGATTTCCATTCCCTCCTCTACCTGCTCGTACCTTGTTGGCAGCTCCTTGCTGGTGATCGCCATCGCGCTTGTGCCGTAGAATAGCTTGTTTGTCTTGAGTGCGTTGTAGTCCTCCATCGCAAGGTTGTAGCGCGAGGTGAACGCGTCAAGGTTTGCCCTTATCCTGTCAAGGATTTCTTCTGATGGCGCATCATACACAGGGAATAGCTTGAATAGGGACGAAATACCACAGCCGAGAAGGTTCAGTGTTTCGATAGCTGAGGTCATGGCTATGTTGCTGTGAACGTCTGCATCAGGCGCCCTTGTTACGTCGGTGACCTGTGTGACTGAAGTTACTGCGGGCATGTATCCGGCCTTGTCGCCCCGGTGGAGTTCGATGTAGTCGAGCATAGCAAACTGCGCCTCCGGGTGCTCTGTAAGGACTGTCGTTGCGCTCAATATCGACACCTTGGCGTTAAACGCCTTGAAAAAGTTCTGCAGCGATTCTGAAAGCAGCGGCGCGTATTCTCCGGCCCCGATGTGGACCCGAAATATCGACAGCGCGCGCTTTACTTCAACTTCCTTGTCGATGGCAGGGCTTGCAAGGCCATAGACGCGCCTTGTAAGCTCGGGCGCCTTGCCATCAATGTGGTAGAATGAATCAAACCATGAAGGCGAGACCTTGATGCTGGTGTGCTTGACATCGGCCAGCGCGCCGCGGAGGACGACGGGATCGACTTCGTTAGAGCAGGCAGGGATCCATCGTAATGGATCAAAACCAAGTTTCCTGTACTGATCCACATGTTCCCAAAAATTATCAAGCAACCACGATCTCTCCTAGCAATCACTATAGTTAAACGGTTAATTTACATAATATATAGAAGAATACTTGTTAATAAACAAACTTCTTGCGCGCCTCATAGCGTCTGGCCGGGGCGTTTGCCTCGCACAGCAAGCAGAGAACAAATATTATAAGTAGTCTTGATCCCAGTGTTCTACGCACATGGGCTTGAGGCCTACACCTGATCAGCTAAAGAAACTTGCAAACGAGTTTGAGAGAAAATCCGCGCAGGAAATATTAAAGTGGGCTCTCGACACTTTTGGCTTAAAAGTCGCCCTCTCGTCGAGCTTTGGCGCAGAGGATGTCGTCATTATCGACATGATGGCAAAAATAGACAGGAGCAGGATGAGGGTGTTTACGCTTGACACAGGCCGCCTCAACCAAGAGACGTACGATGTAATGGACGCGGTAAGGGCAAGATATGGAATCCCCATTGAGGCATACTTGCCAGACCAGAAAGAAGTCGAGGACATGATTAGGTCGAAAGGCATGAACCTCATGTATGAAAGCGTGAAGAACCGCAAGCTGTGCTGCGAGATAAGAAAGGTTCACCCGCTAAATCGGGCGCTAAGCAAGCTGGATGCTTGGATAACCGGTCTTCGAAGGGACCAGGTCATGACAAGAGCTGCCACGAAAAAGATCGAAATTGATGCGGCCCATGACGGCATTGTAAAAATAAACCCGCTGGCAGATTGGACGTCTGATATGGTCTGGGATTACATTCGTAAAAATAATGTCCCGTACAACAAGTTGCATGATCAGGGCTATCCGAGCATCGGGTGCGAGCCTTGCACAAGGGCAGTGATGGCCGGGGAAGACCCAAGGTCCGGAAGATGGTGGTGGGAAGAGGCCACGGCGAAAGAGTGCGGCCTCCACTTTGACCCGGCAACAAAGAAATTTATGCCCAGCAAAAAATTAGCGTGATAGTAGTTGGTTGAGAAAATTCCGCTGCCCCATGGAGGCAGGCTTGTAAACAGGTTTGTCACTTCTAACAAAAAGTTAGATAGCATGCTCACGGTTGAAGTGAGCGCCGACCTTCGTAATGATATCGAAAACATCGCAGACGGTGTATTCAGCCCTCTTGAAGGGTTTGTCGGCGAAGAGGATTTCCATAGCATCGTGAAATCGGGCAGGCTGGAAAACGGGCTTGCATGGACGGTGCCTATAGTTCTTGACGTTGACAAACAGACGGCAGACAAGATGGAGGATGCAGGGCAGGTCGCGCTTGCGGCAGGCGGCGAATCTTTTGCGGTATTGAATGTAGGGCAGGTGTATTCATTTGACAGGCTTGCGTGTGCAAAAGCGATTTACCAGACAGACGACATTAACCATCCCGGAGTCGACAAAATGGTCAACAAGATGAAGAGCCACTTGATAGGCGGCAAGGTAGACGTCGTCAAGAGAATCGCGCAGTCGCCATTGAGAAAGTACAGAAAAGCGCCAGAGCAGACAAGGACAGAGATTGAAGCCAAGGGATGGAAGACTGTTGTGGGCTTTCAGACAAGGAACGTCCCGCACGTGGCGCATGAAATGCTGCAAAAGGCAGCACTCAACTTTTTTGATGGTCTGTTTGTTAATCCGCTCATTGGCAAGAAAAAGCAGGGTGACTTCAAGGATGAAGTGATACTGACGGCGTATGAAACGCTCATCGACAACTACTACCCGAAGGACAGAGCTATGTTTGTGACTTTGCATACAGAAATGCGATACGCCGGTCCAAAGGAGGCCATCCACCACTCGATAATGAGGAAAAACTTTGGCTGCTCCCACTTTATAGTCGGGCGCGATCACGCGGGGGTTGGCAGTTATTACCACCCATTTGCGGCGCATGAAATATTCAATAATTATCCTGACCTTGGCATAGAGCCGGTGTTCTTTTCCGCGTTCTACTATTGCAAGAAATGTTTAGGTTATGCTAATGAAAAGAACTGTCCGCACGGTCCGGAATTCAGGGAAGAGCTAAGTGGCACAAAGATGAGGAAGATGGTAAGCTCTGGCGAAATGCCAGCGCCGCACATGATGAGGCCGGAAGTAGCTAACGTCATTATCTCTTTTAAGGAACCATTTGTGTAAGTAGTACTCTTAGATTTTTATAGAACACAAATAATAGTTGTACATCACAAAAATAGGTCAGAACCCATCAAGGCCAAGAATAATTGTCAATCGGACACTAGTCATTGTAATGGCCGTCGCACTTGCCAGCATGTCATCTATTTCAATATTTCTTGTTTACACATCATTTCAAAGTACAGAGGCCCGCATCAATCTTGTCGCGTCGCAAGAGGTTAGAAAAGAAATGTCGCAGCGCTCTGACGACGTTGCACAGGACATCGAATCAAACCTCAGTATCATAACTAGAAGGCTTGAAACTGCGGCAACAAGCCCACTTTTACAACAGCTTTCTCCCGATAATGCCAACGCGCTGCTTGCAGCCACGGTAGTTGGAAAAGAATACTACGTTGAAAGGATAAACTACCTAGACAAGGACGGCACACTCTTGTATACCACTGACGAACACCTTTCAAGGCTGCCAGGCTCGGACCTTTCAGATCGCATATACTACGAGACCGTCAGCGAAAGGAATCAGCCTGTGCTCACCGGGCCGTTAACCGGGCTTGACAACAGGACCAGCATTTCTGTCGCGGTGCCAGTAACAGATTCAGCAGGCAACTTTAATGGCTTACTGGCAGCCATCATGCATGTCGACTCGATAATCGAGAGGGCAAACAGTAAGCTGTATTCCTTCAATGGCAGCCAGGTTTTCATAGTTTCGGTCAACGGTACGATAATCGGGCCTACTGACCAGTCTCTGATCGGCAGGAACATCTCGGGAGAGTTGGGCACTTCGCAAAATGATATAATAGTCAGAAACATGCAGCTGATGGCTAGCGGCAAGTCAGGGGTTTTTGAATACACGCAGGATGGCACAAGAAAGCTGGCCGCATACTCGCCCATAGCATTTTCAGGTATGCACACATGGTCGGCATTTGTAACAGCACCGGCTTCTCAGACCGAAGAATTTTCTATAGTGCTTTCAGACCAGCGCAGCTTTACTGTGATAGCGATAGTACTGATAAGCATAATTGCCGTCATTTTCATGACATTTATCCTAACCCTCAACAACAGGCTTTACAAGACGGTTCACGAACAGAACGAGAAGATAAGGAGTCAGCTTATAGACCTGCACGGAGCGTATGAAAAGCTCAAGGAGCAGGACACGATAAAGGACGAATTCATCAATATCGCGGCGCACGAGCTTCGGACCCCTGTGCTGCCAATCGTTCTTAGCGCCGAGGGCCTAGCAGATGACCTTGGTACTAATAACAAAGTTGACATCATACTCAGAAATGCCAAGCGCCTAAACAAGCTGACAAATGACATACTTGATGTCAGCAGAATAAAGAGCAACACTTTCAAGCTGCAAAAAGACAACATCAATGTCAGAAAGCTAATTGAAGAAGCAATAGAGGATGTGCTCCTCAAGGCGGCAGAGGGCAAGAACCTGAACCTAAAGGTATCATTTGAGTCGAAGCTTGCAGAGGGGAGCGAAAACATTGTCGCCGACAGGGGGAGGCTCAACCAGGTACTGTCAAACCTACTCTATAACGCTGTCAACTTTACCGATGAGGGCACGATCACTGTTACGTTCCAGCATAGCAGCAGGCTTCCAGGCTTTGTCGAAGTCATAGTGGCAGACACTGGAAAGGGCATAGACCCGTCAATCAAGCCTCGGCTTTTTGAGAAGTTTGTGACGAAGTCGGAGAAGGCAAAAGGGACAGGGCTCGGGCTCTATCTGTGCAAGGCCATAATTGAGGCGCATGGAGGGCAGATATGGGCTGAGGACAATTCTGCAGAAGGCAAGGGCGCGGTATTCACGTTCGCGCTGCCTGCAAGTGCCTGATCGATCTACAATATCCATTCACTGCTTTTCCATGCTGGCATTCAGGAGATCAAACATTGTTCTTCCGGTTCTCGCATCAACCCAGCTTTCCCATTCAGAATAGTTGGCAGAGCCACCACCGGACTCGAGCACTACTTTCCACAGGTAGTAGCCGTCATATTTTCCATCTATTTTTTCCACTACCCGGAATGTATCTTGCAGCGTGCTTTCCTCCACCACGAAAGCATACCCATTTTCTTTAATATGCAATAGGATAGCTCCGACGTTTTGGATGCGCTGCTCATCCCATTTTGCCTCCGTCTTTGTAATCGCTATTGCATCATCTTTTGATATCAGATTTGGCGGCTGTGGCTGGGTCATCATCTGATACACAAGTAAAGCAGCCATCACTACACTTATTAAAAAAAGCGACACTGTAAGTATTCTGATACCATTTTTGCCATTTGCAAATACCTTGGGGCTTTTAGCAGAGCTCAATAATCTTGCTACGTTAAGCAAAAATTTATCGTTTTATCCAAATGGCTAGTTCTCTATCGCGTCGTTGATTGACTGCAAAAGCTCAGCTCTGCTGAAAGGCTTGCGTAGGAGCTTTGCCTTCGGGCTAGAAACCTTTGTCAAAATATCTTTCTCAGAGTATTCAAAGGCAGTAATGAATAGCACGTTCGTGTTTGGCGATATATCACGGATTTCCTTAAACGTATCAAAGCCATCCATGTCAGGCATTCTGATGTCCAGCACCACGATGCCATATTCTATCTTTTCATCCTTGGCCTTTTCCAGCATACGGATACATGCTCTGCCACTGTTGCAAACTGTCACTTCAAATCCCCTCTTACTAAGTACCTCCTTTATGGCGGTGGTTATATCAGGCTCGTCGTCAACCACTATCGCTCTTTTTGTTTTTGTTGGAAATACCTGTGAAATTGAATTGAGAACTTCAGACATGATCGGAGGATCAATAAAACCGATAACGATGAGTGTAAGATCATTATCAAGAGGGTACATCACCATGTCCATTGCGTTGTACTGGGCGTGGATGCTTGAGTTCCCGGTTTTGTCCTTGCTGGCATTGAATGCGCCCTTCGCAATGTTTACTCTCATTGCGGTCTTGGCAATGTCCTCATGGGACATTTTGCGGATCGAGCTTGAAGGACTTTCTCTTGAAGCCTTGGCCAGAATGTTTGCAAACTTGTCAATCACCATTGCCAGATCTATTGATTCGTGCTGATCTACAACTACTTTGCAGGCATCATCGTAGCCACCTGGCATATCTGTAGAATTATTATTGAAAAATGATACTAATAAATTGATTGTTGATATAAAATACGAAAAAAGTCTCCAGTTTAGAAAAGGAGAAATGAAATGGCGCTATTGGGGCACGGTTTCCGTGCTGTTACTACCTCCGCTATCTCCGCTTGATGGTCCGCTGCCATTCCCTGAATCGCTTCCACTATTGCTATCAGATCCACCAGAGCTGCTTTCAGCAGGTTGTTCATTTGCTCCTTGACTGCTACTTTGTTCACTGCTGTTGCTGCTTGAACTATTGCTAGTATTAGTGCTTGTAGAATTTGTTGTAGCATTGGTTGAATTGGATGGCTGTTCAGTGCTTTGTGACTCGTAATTTTCACCTGTTGCATTTCCGATGGTGCCAGAGCTTGAATTGCTAGGTGGCTGAACCTGCTGTACTGCTTGTTCGATAGGCGCTTCATCTATTATCACCAGAGGTGCACCAGAGTCAGTCACATAATCAAACATCACGTGGTTATTCGTGTAATCAGAATCTTTAGTTGTAGTTGAAATATCAACAGTCCAGCTGTTTGCCTTGCCTGATTCCTTCGCCGTTACATCAATCGTGACTTCAAATCGCGTTCCTGGTTCTAGGGTGCCAATCGTGCACTGGATTATACCTCGATGAAGGTTCGCACATCCATCGCCGTCTATTGAGTTAATTTCAAAAAGTGGCATTAAGTAAAATGCGGTCAACTTGACTCCCGCGGCCCTATCTGGGCCATTGTTGCCAGCCGTAAGATGAACAAGCGCATGTCCTTGTTCTGGAGTTTCAATTTCTATTTTGGCATAAGGGTCGCTTGCATATCCTTGCGATTCCGTACCAATAATCGGCGCTCCATTCCTTTCCGATTTGAGCTCGTCTATCTGTGCCTGCAATTGTTTATCTTTGCTTTGCAGATCAAATATTGCATCCCAGAGAGCGCTCAGAGGATTGCCACTAGCACCCAATGCTGACGGAATCTGGGTCAGAGCGCCACCTATGAGCATTGCTAATATGACAAAAGCCAGTGTGCGTCCATGCATGATATATGTGCTCCATGTCTATTATTTAAATCTATGTTTAAATCATACTTGATTACCAATGAACCTGCATTGCAAGGCACCCATTGAGCGACATTCAACCTCAGTAAAGCGCCAGCCTCCCCCAAACGTAAATGAGGCGGCTTCCGAGAGAGCACCGACCATGAAATCATCCACGGGGGCGCTTTCTTTGGACCTTGTGTCAGCCCATATTGAGTCGTGCCAGATCACCTCAATAGACTGGTTGTTGAGGTGAATATCAAACCTTCCCCATCCTTTTAGCCGCAGAAGCAAAAGAAATGATTGGATAAAGTTGTTTTGGGTCTTTTCAGCCACGTTCTTAACAAGATCCTTTGTTTCCCGTGTATAGCTTTTTCCCCATTCATGAAAGAAGGTATGGACTTCAGAACCTAGTATAGTCCTAGTATATTCGTAGAGATTTAGAAGTATCATTGTAGGCATGGCAACAACGCGCCTGTTGTCTGGATCAAGCAATTTACCCTCATTTTCAACTAGCGATAATGCATAATCCTTGAAATTTACTGTTTCAGAGCCAAGCTTGCCTGCAAGGAGATCTGTTCTGTCAGTGCTTGACACAAGCTTCCATAGCTTTGCAACGCCTACCTTGCGGCTGGTAATGATCCCATCAACATTCATCATAGAGAGATATTTAGACATAGCACCTGGTGTTACTCCCACTAGCTCGGCAATCTTGGCACCGGTAATGCCTTGAGGGTTTGCTGCAAGTACTTTAACTACCTTATCTTTGATTAGGGAATAGTCTTGCCATTGACGTTTGACCATCAAAGGCTTTTCTGCCATATCACTGTCATCCGGCACTTGTTACATACTTCTAAAAATATAAATTTAAATCTTTATTCACGGTTTTTCTTTAAGCCCAAGGTTCTCATTAAGATCTATCGTGTATTTTTTGCCACTTGTATTATTGCCGTTGGTATTATTTTCACCTTGAGTTGAACCTGTATGCGTAGACATTGTTATTGCGATCACTGCGCCTATCATCGCTGCTGCAACAACTCCTGCAATAATAGCCATCATTGCACCTCTCGACATCGTATGATCAATCTCCTATAAATATCGCAGTTATTTAAGAGTGCGCTCACTAATAGATTTTATCATAAATAAAAGAAAGATTTGGACTACGCCTCTATGAGAGGGTAATAGTCCACGTAATGGTTAGTTGGTCGCCGTTACTTAAACTCACTGCGGTGAATGTGTTCTCAGCCATCATGGTTCCAGAGCTGGATGCAGTGAATAGACCAGCTGCTTGAGCGCTTTGTGATGCTGTAGCGGTGAATGTCTTCGTTACAGTGAATGTACTTTGTCCGTTGGTGTGAGCGTAAGTTCCCTGAGCTCTTGCCAAGCCGTTTGCGTTAATTTCACCAGAGAGCGTTGTATCTCCAGCCGCTGGAGTGATTGCTGTATTTGTAAGGGCGATGTAGTTAGCACCGTTCGATCCTGGAGTTGTCGAGCCGATCTGGGCAGAAATGAAGTCCTTTCCGGCGTCGGTTATAAGGTTGTGGGATTCTTCATGGTAAAACTCTGAGCCGTCAGCATGTCTTGCTGACAAGACTACATAGCCATGCGGACCGATGCTATCTGTTGTAGCTGCTGTAGTACCAAGAAGCGCGACGCCAGGAAGTATGAGCGCTAATACTAAAGCGCCTGCAACTGCTGTGGCAGCGTACATCATGGTACTGCTTTTTGGCGTATCCATATCATGCTATACAAATAGCTATTATTTAAATCTATGTTTAAATTACAGATTTAGACACTAGAATATTAGTATTATTTATAAATAAAATACATGGTTCAGCCCACTATGATCGACTTTCTTATTAACGTGCTGTGATGATCAACAAGATCAACAAATGTAACATCGATGATGTATGTGCCCGCCTCTCCAAGAACTAGTGGGCCACCATATTCGAATTGGCGGGTAAAATTATACGACCCATGTGATATAACTATGAACCTGCAGTCATCGGCCTTGCTATAATATGAAACACGCTCTAAATTGGCACCTTGGCGTGTCGTTACAACTTCTAGTTGATGGCAATTAGATCCATATCCTTTTACTATCACAGAGTAATTCAATGTACCATTAATATCGTACCTATTTTGGAGGCCTTTCAGGTCTATTGTAGTTGGCGTAAAGTATGGCGCGTAGATAGTCTGCAGTTGTGCAAGTGCAATAAAGATAGAGAAAGCAATTCCTGCAATAGCACCTCCTCCTGCAATATATTTGAGCTTGCACGCCGCCACTATGAAACTAATAAAAATGCCGGCTATTCTATTTTCCCACATAATCTATATTTAAATATAGATTTAAATAATACTTTGTTCTATACAACATTATGAGTAATAGTGATAGTAGAATGCCTAAGCTAGTTATTTCAGGGATCCTCATAGTAGCCCTTGGCTTAGGATTAGCAGCCACGATTCTTTCAAACTATCTTGAAACTAGCAAAGGCACGGCTAACTTTCAGCTCATGGGAAAAGTCGACATGGTCCTGTACGATCAATCTGGAAAAGTTAAAGATGAAAGGCATTTTGACAACATGATTGTTGATTCTGGATTCGAAGGCGT
Organism: Nitrososphaeraceae archaeon; assembly: GCA_021325075.1. Lineage (GTDB taxonomy): Archaea > Thermoproteota > Nitrososphaeria > Nitrososphaerales > Nitrososphaeraceae > Nitrososphaera. The sequence continues at coordinate 10,042 of JAJPHX010000162.1, forward strand.
AGCATCAAGAATTGCTCCACATGATGGATCGATTAATCCAACTTCACCATACAACTACATTGCGCTCGGTACAGGGGGTACTTCAGTTGGCAGTTCACAGACCGCATTGGTGTCGGAGCTTCCAATTGGAGGAGGTTATTCAAGGTTACAAGACGTTCAAGCCAACTATTCCACGACATCTGGCAAACAGATAGCACTATCAGTAACATTTCTTCCAGGACAGGCAACTGGGACAATAAAGGAAAGTGGGCTGTTTGATGCCGCAAGCGGAGGGGACATGCTTGCAAGACAGACCTTTAACACGATAAACAAGGGTGCCGGGGATACCCTAACCGTTACTTGGACTATTACATTATCCACAACACCATGATTGATAAATGAATAGAGAAACAGACGTGGCAGGAAAGCAACAGGGCGTTGGAGGACCCATCCGATTAGGTACCCCTGACATGATCCTGTGCTCGCTTGTTGGCCTATTTGCAATTGTGATAATATTTAGCCTTGCTAGTCATCAGTTCATTGTTCCTGTATATGCAGAAACCACAGGATATGGTCAAGCACCTTCAGTCATAACAGATTCAACAAGCAATTCGCCACGCTCGTTCTATAGAGGAATTTCAGAATCGCTGGCAGTGGGAACGGCGTTTGGAAACCCGGGCATTCCCACTTCAAACTCTTACTCACGTTCGCTATCTGACGGCATTGGCATATCGTCTAGCCCACAACCTCCTGCGAGAATTGCCTTGCCTGATAGCAATACTGGCGGCAATCAAAACAACAGGTCTTCGTCGCCATATTATTCAGCTTCCGCTAATCAGAGAATAGAAGAGAAACTGAGTCTTAGAAACCTGCTTGGCAATAAAGCAGATACAAGAAACTATGGCGGAACATCAACAATGACGAATTCGGCTCGAGGAACAGATGTCGTAGGAACGTCCGGATCCGAATCTCCTCTTGGCTCACAGTTAGCACAGCTTTTAAACTTCGATACGAATACCGAAAATACAGACGATGGCAGTAGTAGTCATAGTATATCTATTAGTCCACAATTACTTGCTAAACTAAATGGTATCGATGAGAGCAGCGGTTACAATTTAAGAGTTAGCTACTATTCAAACGCAGCATACGGGATTTACACTGTTTCTATTATAGGACTCGCTTTTCGGAGCTCGCCGGCATTCTACAGAATAAAGTCGGTTATTGCACGCAGCGCATTTAGAATCAATACCAAGAGTGCTTTCGGAAATAGATTATCAGAACCTGCTGTTATTTCTAATAATTTAAGAATATTCGATAGTGTGATATTTGTTTCTTTATTGGCTGTGGCAATAGTAGTAATTACCCTATCTTTCCCGCAACCTGCATTTGCAGTGGACTCCAACGTCGCGGCAGAAGCATATCGTAGCTTGTCGGCCAGTATTGCAGGCACTCAAGTCAACTCTGTTACACCAACGACTAGCGGCAATTCAAAAACTTCCTCTATGTCCGGCTTGACAGTTACCACAGACGGTGCCGTAAGTGGAACGATAACACTTCGCCAATCGACAACTTATAGCAATACAGTAACTTTGACTTTGGGTTCAGTGAGCATTACGAGCACTGGCGCAGGTCTCACACTTGGAACGGCGACAGCTTCGATCGTTTCGGGTGCAGGTACTGCAACACAGGTTCTACAAGTAGTCATCCCCTTCAGCACCACCGGATCCATAAGTGGAGTTAACCTTGGAACTGTCAACACACCTTTGACGCTATCAAATAATCGAAGTGTTTCGAGTACTTCAAACGTTGCAGGATATCCGACAAGTAGCAGAAATTATCCAATGTATCGAGAATGGAATCCTTCAACGTTAGCATGGAGTTCGGCAACGCTATTGCCAAGCATGGGTTCTGACTCTACTCATGATGTCCGTGATGTGCTTCTCCTCTTTAATCCGATAAACTACGAACGTGTAGTCCTTGCATATGACGCCAGCGGAAAGCTGGAATTATTTAGCTGCAAGATCTCATGTACTACAGCTAGCAGCTGGACAGATAGGGGAACAGTTGGAACGACACCCGTGCCATCTTCGAGTGATCCCATTCGCCCATTCTATGCGGCCTATGAACAGACCAGTGGCAAATTGGTGATTGCATACGATAAAGCGGGCAAAGCGACAAGCAGTCTTTATTACAAAACATATTACGAAAACAGCCTAAGCAGTGAATCAAGTGTTGTTTTCAGAGGTGCAGGTACTGATGTTATCAATTACATCCGCATGGCATCTAAGATAGGGAGCAACGAAATTACCCTAGTGATGTCTGACGGAACATTGGTATCTAGTGCATATGTATCTTATGCTTTCATTTGGAATAGTGGGACTGCAACGTTTGGCAACCAACAAACAATATCTGCTAGCATAGGTGCGACTCCCGTTTTACGGGAATCAATTGCAGTTGCATACGAGCGCTCTAGTGGAGCATCAGCAGTGTTTTCAGTCAACCATGGAGCTTCAGCTGGAACAATTAATTGGTACAGATGGAATGGCAGTACATGGACTTCCAAAGGGAATACTACGCCTGACGGCGCTGCCTCAACACCTACGTTTGTGATAATGCAAAGCAATCCAGTTTCGAGCTCAAATAAAATAATGATATGTGAAGTAGATACGGGGGGAAGCAACAGTGCCTTTTGCGGCCAAGAGGATAATGGTACCTTTGGTAGCTGGGCAAGTCAAGACACTGGAATTACAGGCACCGCAACAAGGGGCGTTGACTTTGCTTGGAATCCATCAGGCGATACAGGAATATCTATAGTTGATTTTGGTGGCAGCGGCGGTGCTAGTTATCGTACTTGGACTGCATCCACTTCTACTTGGGGAGCTCTTACATCTATTTCAGGGATAACTGGTACTACACCTTGGGTTCAGGCTGCTACGAATCCGACTGACGCCGATTCGATAAATTCGCTGTGGTCAAAGATGAATAGCCTCTTTGACATTGGCAGTATAAAGTATACAGGCAGCGGTGCCCCTTCAGTAGTGAGCGAGACCGCCATGACTTCCGACACAGGTGTTACAACGTTTGAAGGTCAAAGTATTGCATTCCAATTAAGCACTGCAACGCCTAATGTCACACGTGCATTAAGTAGTACAATAACAGTGTCCCCTGCTGCAAACAAGGGAACCTATACGGCAATTTCTGATTCTTTTTCCACGACTGAATACATGCTGGGAGACCACAATACAAACTTGGCAGCTATGGCCTATCGCTCTAACACTGCCAGCGATGTAAACTTCCCGAAGTACCGCGAATGGAGTCCGTCAACGAGTACTTGGGGTTCTGAAGTAAAGCTTCCTGATGCTGGAAGCCCAGTCAGGTTTGCATGGATTGAATTTAGTCCAGTGTCTGCAAAGCGCGTAATAGTTACATTAAGTGATGATGGTTTTCTAGACTCGTATGTTTGTGATAACTTGTGTACCCATACAAGTGCAGGTATTGCTGACAAATGGACAGTAACCAATAATTTCGCACAGATTTGGACGAGTGATCCGGGAGGAGCATCCAGACCGTTTGATATGAAGTTTGAGCAGACATCAGGAAATCTTGTGATTGTTTATGACAAGGCCTCAGGCAATGAAGACCTTTTCTACAGAATAATGAGCGATTCGGCTACCTCTTTTGGATCTGAAGGTACAATAGATGTAACTGGAGTAGTGGGACCAGTAGTCTACAAGTTCATACGAATGGACTCGCGTAGGACATCCGGTTCTAATGCAATAGGCTTGATTGCTTCAGACTTTACTAACAGTAGGGCAGTTGTTTTGGTCTGGGACGGCAGCTCGTGGAGCAACCAGCAGGTATTAACTTCAACTATTTCATCTACGGATACAGAGGCGATAGGCATTGCATACGAATCCCTTTCTGGGGATCTCCTTGCTGTGGCTGGTGAAGGTTCCAATATTATCTATAATGAATTCTCTGCATCGTCATCGTTATGGGGAACTAATACATCAAACACCAGTTTTACAGTTGGCACGATAAAGTGGGTAGTCTTCAAAGCAAACCCCCTTTCTCTCTCAAATGGCATCCTTTTAATGATAGGCAGTACAGGTCTTGATAGTTCGTATTGGGGTGGAGGTTCATGGACGAATCACAGTGCACGTGATGCATCCATTGATAGCTCGACTACACGGGTTTTTGACTTTAGCTGGGATGCAGATAATCCTGGTAGAGTTGTGATGATATGGGGCACAAATAATAATTCAGTTGCGTACCAGACATTTGGTCCATCGAATTCATTTACAGTTCAAAGCTCGTTTAGCGATGATGGAAGTACACATCCTTGGGTAATAATGGCAAATCCCCCTAACCCAACTACCGGGGATAGCGCAGCTGGTCTTGGAGTAGTTATTGATTCTTCGTCTAGGATAAGTGGTATAAAATGGAATGGTGGAACGCAAGGGCCGCCGGTTTCTACCGGCGACAACGGCATAAGCACTAATGGTTCGACAAGTACGGAATCAGCAAGTGATGCATTTCGCAAAAACCCTCTTGTCAAGAGGTTTCCATCAGCCACTCTGACAGTAACTGACTCTATTTCAGCAAAGATAACTCGAAGAGCGATAAGTCAAAGTCTGACAGTAACTGACTCTATTTCAGCAAAGATAACTCGAAGAGCGATAA
>JAJPHX010000032.1 GCA_021325075.1 Nitrososphaeraceae archaeon
GTTATGCAAAATCCACGCTCAGCATTCCACGTACTACGGGGTTACTTGCATGCAAGACACGCATAAAACGGTCCAGCACGCCAACACTTAAAAAGCGGAGAAAATCAATTCTACGCTCGTATATGCCTGCCCGGAAAAACACCTCGCGCAAGATCAGGTTGATGAAGCGCACAAGGCAGAACCGCCCTGTGCCGGCGTGGGTAGTGATCAGGACGAACAGAAAAGTCAGGACCAACCCCAAGCGCAGGCTTTGGCGCAGGTCTGACGTAAATGTAGGTTGATAAAAAATGGCAACAGTTGAAGAAAACCTTACACGCGTTTACACTATAAACCTCGGCAGGGCCTGGCTGACACCACAACACAAGCGCACTGACAGGGTCATCAACATGGTCCGCGAGTTTGCAGAGAAGCACATGAAGAGCGACGAAGTAAAGCTCGACCAGGACCTCAACCGCCAGATATGGTCAAGGGGCAAGACAAACCCGCCAAGAAAGGTGAGAGTAAAGATGGTAAAGGACGAAGACGGGGTAGTTACGGTTTCGCTCTATGAAGACCTTCCGGCATCTATCGAAGAAGAAAAGAAGCCAGAGGCCGCCCCGGTGGAAGCAGCTGCAGAGCAGCCAAAGGAAGAAGAAAAGCCGACCGAAACAGAAGCAGCAGGCAAATGATCGAAGTCTGTCCGGTCTGCTACAAGTTTCTTTTGACGATTAACGACAAGAAGCAGATGAAAGAAGTCAGGCTTGTTGAAGGCCAGCCCTGCAAGAGCATGTATCACAAAAAACTGGTTGATAGATAATCACTTTGGGAAGTGGCAGATGTCGCACTTTGCATACGTCTCGCCGTCAAGGTGGTTGAAATGAGTGCCGCAGGACTTGCAGGTGTGGTGGATGTCGTCGTAGCCGTCGGGTCCGACAAAGCTGTTGCTTTCAAGCTGCTGGCTCTTGCACGCTATGCACCTGCAGCCGCAGGATATCATCTTGGCAGCTGTCGTTGAAATGTAATAATAACTTACTCTATGCTCGGGATTGCCAGCTTGATGTCAGGCGCTGAATCAGGCTCGTCCCAGTCAAGCGTGTCTGGGATGATCTCGCCCAGCGGGTCGTACCTGTCAAACCTTGTCTTTTGAGGAGATGAAGCAACTAGGTGGACGCGGACGCCGTCAGTTGCAGCCATTGAAGACATCGCCACTTCAGTCGTCCCATCTTCTTTAAATATCCCCTGTACGCAGCCTACCAGCTTGTTCAAGTCGCCAACCGGAATTCGATCGCCGCCCATGACATACACCATTGCCCTCTTTACAGTGCTTGTATCTGACACGTCGTTATACAGCATAGCCACAGAGTCGCGAAGCGACAATTCTGAGCTCGTGCTCGCTTTGCTTGTGCACAGTATGTTCATCTCTGGCCTCACGCCGCCGGTGGAAATCGAGGAAATGACTTCGACCATGGCGCTATTTGTTATTCTGTAGCACTCTTCCTTTGAGAGATCTGGATTATTGTCAAGGAACGCGTCATTGTCAAGAACGATTGTCGAGTCTGATGTTTCGCGTACGCGCCTCAGCGCGGTGCCAGAATTAAAGATTCTATCTTTTTCAAACTTGAATGGCATGATGGCAAGCGAGATCACAGAACCTGACTGCCTTGCCATCTTGCATACGAGAGGAGCCATAGCAGTGCCAGCTCTTCCTGCAAGGTTTGAGACAACTATAATTGTTGAAAATCCCTCCATTAATGAGGCAATTTTATCTTGATGTATCTGTACAAAAGAGCGCAGCTTGTGGCTTGATGGGTTGACCCATTCTCCAGAGTCAACAAAGACCGAGTTGCACTTTTCATTCTGGATCAAGTCCTTCCTGTCATTGCTTACCAAGAGACACTTGCAATCCAGTGCCGCGCTTGCCGCGGTCGCGATTTTGGTTCCAGCGCCGCCGATGCCCACTAGCAGCATAGGATTCTTTATCAAAAGATCGTTTACCATGGTCCCCGAGCTCCCCGTCCACCAATACAGAGGTCAAGTTAAAAAGCTTTGGTGATTAAAGATGAACCTATGTGGAGTGTAACAAAGTTGAGCTTATGAAATTATCTTTGCCTTCAACGAAAAGCTGGAAAAATCATAAACTTTGACGCGCATTCTGTCGCCAAGCCGGACTTGATCACCAGTTGATACAACAACTGGCTTGTACGCATAGTTTCTGCCCTGCACTACCTTGCCGATTTCGTCGATAACTATTTCGCCTTGCCAGTCCTTCCAGAATGAATTGTGTTTCTTTGCAACTTTCTTAGCAAGCAAGTAGAGCCGCTCCGACCTGTTCTTGGCCACTTGAGAGCTGATGCGCTTGTCCTTCCACTTTGCAGACTCTGTTCCCAGCCTTGCGCTGTAGCGCGACGAATTGATGGTGTCAGGCTCTGCCGTCTCAACAAGCTTGAGCGTTTCTTGAAAATCATCCTCGGTTTCAGATGGAAATCCCACAATGATATCTGTAGAAATCGTCATTTCAGGGATTTTCTTTCGCAAAGCCTGTACTGCGTCCAGAAACGTATCACAAGTATGGCCGCGCTTCATCTTTCTCAACACTCTGTCGCTTCCGCTCTCAACAGGGATATGAAGGAACTTGAAAAGCTTGTCATTTCTATAAAATAGGTCGACTATCTCTTCCAGCATCTCTGGCATGTACATCGGGTTCATCATGCCAAGGCGTATCTTGAAATCGCCTTCGATTGCGCAGCATGCCTTGAGAAGCTCAATGAGGCTTGAGCCGTTGTCCTTGCCATAGCAGCCATTGTCAGTTGAAGTAAGCCAGATTTCCTTGCAACCACTTTCCACATCAGACTGGATCTGCCTCATGATGTCTCCTATCCGGTAGCTCCGAAGCCATCCCTTGGCCAGCTTCGTCTGGCAGAAAGTGCACTCGCTCATGCAGCCGCTTGCTATCTCGACTATGCTCACAACCGGGTTGAGCCTCACGCGGGGGATGTTTATCTTGTCAGATTCTGAATCATCTAGTGCAACGAGCCTGCTTCCCGTCAGGGCAGAGCTTACGACATCTGTTGTCCTGTCTATAGAATGGGGCCCAAGGAGGCTGGCAGTTGGGCTTAGCAGTTCGACTTTGGTCCTGTCTGCTTTTGGTAGGCAGCCGGCAATTACAAGAGGCTTGCCGGATTTGCTCAGGGACTTTATCCTGCTAACCATCTTGTGCTCAGTTGTGTCCTTGACGGAGCATGTGACAACCAGATTGAGCGCGCCATCACCCTGTTCTGTCGCAATTTCATAGCCGGCGCTTTTCAAGAGTCCGCTTATCATTTCCGAGTCGGCCATGCTGGCAGAGCAGCCGTACGCCTCAACCCAGACCTTCGGCTTTGTCTCAGCACGCGAATGAAGCTTTGGTATCGACTCTATAAGAGACGGCTTGAGCGAGCGCACAAACATGGCAGGTATTGCAGGTACATTGCCTTGCCTTTTAAATCATGCTGGCATTGTCTCTTCCAAGATATGCCTATTTTTTCCGGTTCTGCGTCCAGATCTCTGTCAGTATCGTGACATAGGTGGTGACAAGCTCGCCGCATTCCATATTGTCCCGATTTTTCTCCAGATCATTTCCAAGCGCCATCATGAGCGACTTTGGCATTTTCAGGTATTCGTTCATGTATATCAGGAGCGAGTAGTACATCAGCTTCATTATGTCGCTGGTGCCAGCGTCCTCTTTGAGCTTCATACTCTCCATCATGTTTGAGACTACAAGCGAGAACTGAGGCGACAGCAACGCCTTGTTGCCTTCTTTTTCTCCAAACCTTATCGCGCCCATATGCATGAGGTCCTCTATTGCAGAAGCCATCCGCTCAAGCCGCTGGTGGTCTTCAGACATTGTCAGTTGTGTAGCATCTATCCTATTTTAGATTGTTTATCACCGAGCGGTATGACCTTACAAATTCCGGATCTACTATGCCCTGAACCACGAAAGGACGGCCATCTGATAGCTTGATGTCCATTGCAACTGCGCTATAAGGGATGTCAAACATTTCAATCTTTGACTGATCTGTAGTGTCAAAAAATTTGGAGCAATTGCCGCTGTCGCAGGAAAAGCCGTAAACCCTATCTACCTTTCGGTGGCCTGAGCCAGCGGCCCTTCCGCCTGCAGACCCTCGTAACTCTTCAACCATCAGGACAAAGATCTCATTTCTTACCTGTCTGTCAAGGTAAACATCATTCTGGGAAACTACCAGCTTACGCTGTGGCAGCTGCAGGATGGCATCGATAGAGTCATCAGACATCTCTTCATCATGACATGTATGGCTAATATTATTTCTTGCAGTGTTAGCGCAAGTCCTCGACGTTCCAGTGTTTTCTTTTCCTGCCGCGCCACAGTCTTTTTATCGACCAGGGCAGGCCAAAACTGATTGGTAGGAAGAAAAAGAAGAAATAGACGCCGTAAAATGTAAGGACGATTGTAGCAGTAATGGATGCGGCAGCGGCTACGATAATAAGAATAGGGACAAGTCTGCCATCTCTGCCATTATGCATGGCAGTATTATCGCAGGATCAAGTTATAACGCTAGCTGTTCAATTCGTAATAGATATAATATCTGCCAACCTCATTGTAGGACATGGTCAAGACAGCTTCGTCTCCCCAGATGCTCAAAACTGGCAGCATGGCTCCCAGCTTTATGCTAAAAGGTGTTGATGGCAAGATGCATTCGCTTTCTGATTACAAAGGCAAGGCTACTCTGGTGGTGTTTATTTGCAACCACTGCCCCTACGTCAAGGCAAGGATAGGCGACATTGTTGCGCTGCAGGGCAAGTTCAAACCATCTGAGCTGCAGGTGATTGGCATCAATAGCAACGACCCGAATTACAAGGACGAAGGCTTTGACAACATGGTAATGTTTGCCAAGGATCACAGGTTGAACTTTCCATACCTGATAGACGAAAGTCAAGACGTTGCAAAGGCCTATGGCGCAGTATGCACACCCGATCCGTTCCTGTTCGTTGACGGCCGGCTGGCTTTTCATGGCAAGATAAACGACGCGCTAGAGCCTGATGCAAAACCAACAATGCCTGTAATGGAAAACAACGTGCGCCGGCTGCTAAAAGGAGAGGAGCTTGAGAAGGACTTTGATCCTTCCATCGGCTGCTCGATCAAGTGGAAAAACTAGCCGTACTGGTAGTTTACCCCTTTTTCTCCCCTTGGGTGGCGCCACTCTGTTTCTTTGGCGCAGGTCCCACATTCGATGCACGCCTCATGCTGGAGCGTGATTTCGCCATCTTCCATGCTGTAGCAGTTTGTGGGGCAGAGCTTTACCATCTTTTTCATGAACTCTGATTCATGATCTAGCACCTTGATGTGTGATATCCTGTCATCGTCGTATTTCAGCTGGGCAACTCGCTGTGCTATAGTAGGTAATGTTGGCTCGTATGTTGCGGCCACCGGCCTGCCCATTTTTTCTGCGAGCTCTATTGGAACCTGCACGTACGTGTCTTCAGATTCGACTAGTGGCAACAGGCGATCATAGCCAAGTATGTTTGCAAACCCTACTGCAAGTCCCCTTAGGGTGCCGCTTGACATCAGTTTGAACACCATGCCGTAGCGCTGGCCGATTATGTCCTTTGGAACGTCTTTTGCGGCGTCGAGGAATATCTTCAGGTAGTCCTTGTCGATCTCTTTCATGTCCCGTGTGAACGGGCTTTCTTCTATCATCTGGCTATAGTGCTCTCCCATTGAATTTGACGAAAAGTCGTTTCTGTCAATTGCGCGTGCTACTGCATTTGCAGCCCTCACAGCGTCGTCAATTCCGACATTGAGTCCTTCGATGCGTGGGCCAATAAAGACGCCCCTTCCGGCCGCATCCCCGATGAACAGAATGTTCTTGTAATATGGCTTTCTCATTGCGCAGCGCTTGCCGTCAGGCACCAGCTTTGCAGCATACTCTAGCTCGACATAGTCGGTAACAAACTTGGTGCGGTACTTGCCTTCAAGCTCGCTTCGCACAGAGTCAAGCCTTGCTTTGATTTCCTCTTCCGACTTGTATTTGCCGCCTTCAACCAGCCTTTTCCTTGCAGACGGCGAATGGTAGGCATCGCGGAGCTCATTCCATGTCTTTACCAACTTGCTTACAGCAAACCTTACTCTCAGTTGCTCCTCCTTTGGAAGGTTTCTGTCGATCTCTTCCTTGACTGCAACTTCGTCCTTGACAAACTCGGCAACCATCGGGTTCTTCAAAAGTGCATTCACCAGCGTGTATGGCTCCGCGGGTCTTTGCATCAACGAGTCATAGTGGTACACAGCTCCAACAGAGAGTGTATCGCGGTTTGTGTAGAGGAATCCACCGCCGATGTGGTTGAGCGTAACATCGCCTGCATACAGGTGGGCTGCTCCATCCTCCTGCCCAATCCCAAAGCGTTCCTCGATTATCTCTTCTGGCATCTTGACAATGACCTTGACTCCTTGGTACAGCTGCTCTGGAGTAAACTTGTTTCTTGCGCCCGTCATCTCGGCGATTTCAGAGTTGACACCGTCTGCAGCGATTACCGCCTTGGCTTCAAATGGCTCCAACTCGTCGGTTTCGATAACCGTCTTGCCGTCCTGCCAGCTGACAGAGCGCACGTGTACACCGGACACTATGCCGCCTCCCTGCTTTTCTGCGCTTTCGCCTGCCTGCTTTGCAAACCATGAATTCAGCTTGCCGAGCAATACAGAGTAGCCAAAGTTTGCCTGGTACTCGTGGGCAGCAGTCAGGTCCATCGTGAAGACCTTGTTACCCGAAGTGGCATGCAGCATGTACTGCGTTATCCTGCGCTCGATTGGAGCGTCTGATAGAAATACCGATCCGTAGACATCTTCTACGTTGTACGCCCTGCCGCGTTTTGGTTTTTTTGAATACAGAATCCCGCCTGAAACATTCTTTGTGCCAGCCTTTTTGCCAGCTTCGATCAGTATGGCCTGTTTGCCAAGGTTGGAAAGTTGCTTTAGCGCGGCAAGCCCTGCAGAGCCCCCGCCGATTATTGCAACTTCATAGCTTTCCATTATTTCTTCACCTCTATAGCGGGCTTTTGCTTTCTCAGTTCTTCAAGCAAAAGTGGGATCACGTCTTCCATCCTTCCCTTGATGAATATATCACATTCGTCTTTTATCGGCGAATTCTCATCTGGGTTTATTGCCACCACAAATCCTGACTCCTTCATGCCGGCGATGTGCTGCATCGCTCCACTGATGCCAGCGGCTATATAGAGCAAGGGCGCTACCTTGCGGCCGCTCGTGCCAATCACTCTGTCAGGGATCATGTAAGTCGAGCTTACTCCCTCGCTTACGGCAAATGGCTTTTTTGATATCGGAAGCGACACGCCTACTTCGGCTTCAAGCGCCTGTGCAAGGTCGGCAACCATCTTTATGTTCTGCTCAGACGAATCCTTGATCCCCCTGCCAAAGCTCACGATTGCCTTGCAGCTGTCAAAGTCAACGGCGCTTTTCACGATCTTTCTGTCAAGCACCTTCACCCGGAGGTCGCGCTCGTCAAATTTCGGGATATAGTCGGTTATCACGCCCCGTCTGGAGGTATCGCGTTCTATTGGCAGAAACACACCGGGGATTATGCTGCAGGCCTGCGGGTGGTATTCGCGTTCTATTGCAGGGTTGCGGTTGTCGAGGCAGAGTATGGTTGTCCACAGAAACCCGGAAAAGTCGGGCCGGTACATTTCGAGTGTCTTTTCGTATTTCACCGCCTGGCCCTTTGTCTTGTGCTCGTGTTTTATCTCCAGATCTTCGATGACTAGCTTGTTGATGTCTGATGCAAGGCCGGATTCAAGGTCTGCAAGAACTGTAGACGACAGCTGCCGTCCTATGTTGTCGGCGGCAAAGAACATGTAGCGCGGCTTGATAAAATTTGAAGCGTCAGAGAACTTTTTAGCCAGCTCTCTGTTCGTGGCGACTTGGCTTATTACCTTGGTGTCGACAAGATTCCTTGAATACTGAAACTCGGGACTGTCTACGTAAATCACGGCGTCGGCACCGTAAAAGATCAGTTCTTCGCACAGCCTGCGCATGTTGTTTCCAAGGACTAACGCAACGACCTTCTCATTGGCAGAGTACTTTTTGTTAAAGCCGTTCATAAGACGTCTTGCCTCGCCAAGCATCTCTAGGCTCACGGGTACCGGCTTGCCATCTTCATGCTCTATCACAACGTACAGGTGCTCGTATTTTGCGCTCATTTGATCACCATGCCTCCTAGAACTTCGTACATCTTTGCAGCCACTTTTGCAATCTGGTCGCGGCTGGAGCCGTCGACGACTTCGGCTTTGCGGCTTGCCTTTGCCTTTGGGATGCGCTCAACCTTGTAGACGATTGTTGGCGAGCCTGGCAGCCCTACCAGCTTTGGATCTACTCCCAGCTGCTGCGCGTTAAATATCTTCAGGTATTGTTTGTAGTTTTGTGCTCGCTCCTTTGCCTCCTTTTGATATTTTTCAAAAGCAAGCCTCTGCGATACAGTGTTGAAAGATGCCTTGTACGACGGGTCGATCGCGATAAATACAGGCAGTGGCGCTTCCACTTCTTCAATGACATCATAGAACCCTTGGAGCGAGATCATGCGCCTTGCCCTGACCACCCTGTTTTGCATGTCGACATTATAGTCTATGACGTTGCCAAGGAAGGTAAAGCCAAGCTTCCACGCAGTCTGCGGCCCCGTTTGGCCTGTCTCGCCATCCGATGCCCGATGACCAGAAAACACGATGTCCATCTTGCCTCCTTCCACTTTTGAAATGCCTGTCTTGAGCACTTCGGCTGTCGCAAGCGTGTCAGCGCCGGCAAACATCCTGTCGCTGTACAGGTGCAGCTCGTCTGCGTCGCAGAGCAGCTGCGCCTGCTGGAGCGCAGTGTCTGCAATGGGCGGACCCATAGTAGTTACCGCAATACGCGCACCATACTTGACCTTGGCATAAAATGCAGCGCTTGACGCCACGGCGCTATGAGGTCCAAGAATGCTCTTTGTCTCCGCCCGGTTAAGGGTGCCGTCGGCGTTATAGCTGACGTTGCCTTCGGAAAAGTCGGGTTCTAGCTTTACTATAACAGCAATTTTGAGGTCTGACAACTAATATCACCTTTTATCTCCATTGGATGCCTTTAAATGGTTTGTGAAGAAAAGTTATGCGGCAACCATCCGCTGCGCAGGCATTGCTTTCAGCTCTTCATAGGCATATCTAATTTTGCTATAGAATTCTGGCATCTTTGGCGAAAGCATGGTGTATGCGATGTAAAAGTCTTCGGCCTCCCGGGTGTAGCGCCTCACTTTGTCGTGTCCGGGGACATGGCGGATAAAGAGCATGTTGTTGAGCCTGTCTGCCAGCTTTATCGCTTTGACATCGTATTCAGAATCAAGTAGTATGTCGCAGTACTCTTGGAAGCGCGCAAGCTGTCGTTCGATTTCACTGGAGCCTGGATAGTTTTCAAGCTGCTTTATTTTGAGCCCGGTGGCAATGTCGCGTATTTTGCTTCCAAACCTATAGGCAAGATACGCTTCAAATCCATATGATTTTGATTCGTGCAGATTTAGTATCCTGTCGTCGTCTTCCATTACGTCGTGCAGTATTGCGGCTGCAATTTCGACGCTTGTGACGTTACGATTAGCAGACCGGTAATGTCTAACGACGTCCATTGCAACAGGCCATGTGTGAGTTTCCAGAAAGGGCGAGGCGCCATCCTCGCGCAAGAGCCCTGAATGGACTTCCTCTGCTACTTCCATTGCGCCTTCGATATAGTCGTCAACTCGTACGCGGGCTTCGTTTTGCAGAAATGCCAGAAATTCTTGCTTGCTTACTCGAGGGACATCGAGCTTTGCCATGCCATTATAGCGTGAGGGTTAGACAAAAGACTTGCTGTTCATGTTTACAATTGTGGTCAAGATTTTGATATATATCGAGCAGAACCAAAATAATTCACAAATGTTCAAGGCAGACAAATCTACCCATAGACATATTATAGGAATAGTGATGCCACTGTACTGGGTTTACTACCATGATCGAGCCTTCGGCATTTCTGGCGATATTCCCATACGCTTTCATAGCCGCGTTTCCGATCCTTGGAGTTGTTCTGGTTACAAAGTGGGAGCTTGCAGCCAGAAAACGCAGAAAGCAACAAAGCCAGAAAAATAAAAGTCAAGACCCGATGACGACTTAGGTAGAAGCGGCTTCTTTGTATTCTGGTGGTATTTCTGCGCGCCTTGCCTGCCTGCGCAAGCGATGCCTGTTGCGATGTTCGTATATTTGGGTTATGAAAATGAAACCCCCAATCGCAAACAGCAATGAAATTATTCCCCATATGATGTTGCCTGTCGCAAAGTTGTAGGCCACCAATGCAACGTTGATCCCAAAAAACACCCACATAACATGAAGGATATGCCTGCCTATCGTTAGAGCGATTTCAACCAAGCGGATTACTCGTTCAATGTCATCCAGTTGTTTTTGTTCGGCCATGTCATCATCTGCACAATCTGATTTTTAATGGTAGCATCTATAACTGATATCTAGTATGCTTGCTAATTCTATATCCCATGTCGGATTATACTGGATATGCTTTCAAGTGCAGGCTTTGTGGCATGGAATTTACGACGCAGGAGGAAGCAGACAGCCATTATGAAGACGTCCACAGAAAGGACCCTGGAAGAATGCACAGACAATAATTATGCAGATTTTTGATTGTATCTAGATACAAAAAAGAGGAAAAGGAAGATCTTGAATGTCTTAAAAGACACCCAAGAAGCGCTTCTTTTCTACCACCGGCACTGGTTCGGGCTTTGATTCATGGCCGAATTTGCTCTCGACGCCAGTCAGCACGACCATCACGCGCGCCTTGCCCTTAATTTCGTGGTCAACTTTTGCGCCCCACACGATCCTTACTTCCTTTGTCAAGCTCCTTGTTACAAGCTCACCGGCTCTTGTGACTTCTTCCAGAGTGATGTCGTCACCACCGGTTACATGAATAAGAGCACCGTGAGCCATAGACATGTCCTTGATGTCGAGCAGTTGCGAGTCAAGCGCCGTCCTGGTTGCCTGCTCTATTCTGTCCATGCCTGTCGCATCGCCAACTCCTATTGCCGCCAACCCTCTTCCTTCCATTATGGCTGTCAGGTCTGCAAAGTCAATGTTGATCAAACTGGCTGTGGTTATAGTTTCTATGGTTCCTCTGATGAACTGACCGACCAGTTCATTTGCTACGCCAAGTGCTTGTTGGAGCGGCAGGTTGCCTGCAACTCTTGTCAGTCTGTTGTTGTCGATTGCAACAACTGTGTCACATATTCTCTGGAGGTTTTGGAGTGCTTCCTTTGCCATACTATACCGATAGCGCTCAACTGCAAATGGAAGTGTTATAACAGCCACGACCAGAGCGCCAGTAGCTCGTTTGAGCTCCTCTGATAATACCTGTATCGCGCCTGTACCTGTTCCGCCTCCGAGGCCTGCGCACAGGAAGATAATGTTTGAGCCCTGTACTTCTCTAGTAACTTCAGCAATGCTTTCACGCGTTGCCTGCATACCTTTCTCTGGATAGCCACCGCAGCCCCTGCCCTGGGTCAGTTTAGGACCTATCAATATACGCCTGTCAGCCTTGCTGATTCCAAGGTGCGCGGCATCCGTGTTGACAGCGATTAGCTTGCCGCCAGTAATGCCCTTTTTCTTTATCCAAGATATGATGTTGCTGCCTGCGCCACCAGCACCTATTACCGATACCTGTGGCTTGGCCATTTCCATTGCTGCGCGGAGTGTTTCTTCTTCCATCACCGAAGCCGGTGTCCTCCTGTTGTTCATGTTGTCAGAATTATAATTATTTTTGTCATGAGATGACATGAACCAATAAAAGCAGCAAGGTGAATATACGATCTAGTATGTAGGAAATACACCCTGACATGAGATAACATCGTTATTTTCTATGAGATCCTATGATATTCTGCTTTTACCATCTTCATGATAAGCTCTCCGGCCATCTCGAAGAGTTCCATGATGGTATCTTCAATTTCCCTTGGTGTGATGGGCCTTTTCTGGCTTTCTAGCGGAAAACCGTATTTTTTTTCAATTTCAAGTAGGATCAGGTCCTTTGATTGCTCACCCAGTATGGTCAGGACTTTCAAAAACGCGGACAGAAATAGGCTGTTCTCTGAATCTGGACTGGCCGGTACTGTCTCGCGGTCCGAATTCAATGCCTATCTCAAGAGATAGCTGTATGAGATTATGCTATGGCTGTACTTTTAATTACATACACTATTGAGGCAACAATTAGTCGATATTTGTCGATTTCTTTTTAGGGAAAGACAAAAGCATTGCGCATGATTAGTCCATATGGCATAAGTACGTCTGGCAAAGCAAGATGTCTAAAATGGAAACATTGACGCCGAACTTGGCAGAGATGATCCAACGAAATAACCGCAAATGCCTGAAGTGCGGAAGCTACAACTGGATACAGTCTAGGTACTGCACAAAATATCTGTGCAAGTTTGACGACCCACATAGTCAACTCTAGCGTCAAACAATGACTAGGGAGTTTTTCCTTTCCTCATTTTATACCCGATGTTACGTAATTCTTCCCTGGCTGCCTGATGAAATACCAAGTCACTTTGCTGACAGTAACCATATATGCGCGTTTTGAAAAATAGGTGTTCTAGCACTTGTTGAAGAGTTCGAGAAGCTTTACACTGGCAAAGGACGCCTTTCCGCCCAGTGGCGACCAGCCTGAAGCAATTAAGCAGCTAGTCAATGGTGTGCAAAAAACAGGGCGCCAGACCCTTCTTGGCGTGACTGGAAGCGGCAAGACGTATACCATTGCAAATGTCATCGCAAGGGCAAACAAGAACACGCTTGTGATTTCCCATAACAAGACCCTTGCCGCTCAATTGTACGCTGAGTTCAAAGAGTTCTTCCCAGAAAACAACGTTGGATACTTTGTCAGCTTTTACGACTATTACCAGCCTGAAAGCTACATCCCGCAGACAGACACGTACATCGAAAAGGACACTGAAGTTAATGAAAAAATAGAAAGGATGCGGCTTGAAGCCACCGCCATGCTCATGTCCGGCGAACCCACGATAATCGTGTCAACCGTATCATGCATCTATTCCCTTGGTTCGCCCAGAGAGTGGGAAGACAGCGCCATCACTGTGACAAAAGACATGACAATCGATAGGAAGGTGCTCATCCACAATTTCATCGAAGCCCGCTATGAGCGAAATGACATGTCGCTTGTGCCGGGCAACTTTCGCGTCAAGGGCGACACGATTGACATCATTCCCGGCTATGCTGATGACATCATCAGGATTTCGATGTTTGGCGACGAGATCGAGCACATCAGCATACATGATCACGTTACGATGAAAAAGCTGCGCGATGTTGACGCAGTTAAGATATTTCCTGCAAAGCACTACATCACCGACAATGACTCGCGCAACCGTGCGCTGGAGTCAATAAAACGCGAACTGCAAAACTGGCTGCCGACCTTGCCGTCAGAGCTTGAAAGGCAGAGGCTTGCGCAGCGAACGAAATATGACCTTGAAATGATAGAAGAGCTTGGCTACTGCTCCGGCATTGAAAATTATTCACGCCACCTTGACGGCAGGGCGCCGGGCCAGCCGGCCTACTGCCTGCTTGACTTTTTTGGCGACGACTTTTTGCTGGTGATTGACGAGTCGCATGTCACACTTCCGCAGCTGCACGGCATGTACAACGGCGATCATACGCGCAAAAAGATGCTTGTAGACTATGGCTTCCGCCTGCCTAGCGCCTATGACAACCGCCCGCTAAAGTTTGAAGAATTTGAGAAATACCTAAAGAACGTAATCTTTGTGTCAGCAACTCCGGGCCAGTACGAACTAAAGTCTAGCTGGCAGGTTGCAGAGCAGCTGGTCAGGCCGACAGGGCTGGTAGATCCAAAAGTCGAGATCCGGCCTACAAAAGATCAGATGGAGGACTTGATTAAAGAGATCAAGTCAAGGACCAAAGACAACCAGCGGACCCTTGTTACGACCCTGACAAAGAGAATGGCAGAAGATCTGGCGGAATTTCTTGCCAAGAATGAAATCCGTGTCCGATACCTGCACTCAGAGATCGAGGGCCTAGAGCGCACAGAACTGATACGGCAACTGCGTCTGGGCGAGTTTGACGCGCTTGTAGGCATCAACCTCCTGAGAGAAGGCCTCGACATACCAGAAGTTTCACTTGTTGCAATTTTAGACGCAGATAAGGAAGGCTTTTTACGAAATGCCACAAGCCTCATCCAGACATTTGGTAGGGCTGCGCGCAACCTTGACGGCACCGTGATACTGTATTCTGACCGTGTTACTGACTCGATGAAGCAGGCTATTGAAGAAACAGAGCGCAGGCGCAAGAAGCAGCTGGAATACAACAAAAGGCATGGGATAACCCCCAAGACAATAATCAAGCCGGTGCCTGAAAGCGCTAAAGAGATTGCAGACTTGGCAGTGGAAACAAAGTCGATGACAAGGCAGGATTTGGTGAAACTAGCAGTCGAGACAGAGGCGACGATGAAGAGGTTTGCAGAAGAGTTGGAATTTGAAAAGGCAATAATGTTTAGAGAAAAGCTAAACAAGTTAAGAAAGGCGCTTGGCGAATCTGCATATTCAGAGGTGTCATAAATGCACGACAAGATAATCATCAGGGGCGCGAGGCAGCACAACCTAAAGAACATCAATGTCGAGATCCCAAAGAACAGGCTCGTTGTCATTACCGGGCTGTCAGGCTCTGGCAAGTCTACGCTTGCCTTTGACACGATATACGCTGAAGGCCAGAGGCGCTACGTTGAGTCGCTGTCTGCCTATGCCAGGCAGTTTCTGGAATTGATGGACAAGCCCGACGTCGACTCGATAGATGGGCTGTCACCAGCAATATCGATACAGCAGAAAACCACGAGCAAGAACCCGCGCTCGACTGTCGGAACAGTCACCGAGATTTACGATTATCTCAGATTATTGTTTGCAAGGATTGGCACTCCCCACTGCCCAAAGTGCGGCAGGAAAATTGCTAGTCAGTCAGCCGACTCGATAACAGAGTCCGTGCTCAAGACTGCAGAAGGCAAGAATGTCATGATACTTGGTCCAGCAATTCAGGCTAAAAAGGGGACTTATGAAAAGCTGTTTGACGAGCTAAGGCATGAAGGCTTTTCACGGATAAGGCTAGACGGTGAGATAACAAAGCTGGATGAAGAGGAAAAGTCCCAGTACCCAAGGCTGGACAAGCAGAAAAAGCACACGATTGAAGTCATAGTCGACAGGCTCAGACCGGCGATAGAAGAAAAGAGCCGGCTTTTTGACTCGATACAATCTGCATTGAAGGTTGGCAATGGAGTTGTTGTCGTTTCAGTTGAAGGCAAGGATACGATGTATTCGCAGAGAAATGCCTGCCCGCACTGCGGCATTTCACTTGGTGACTTGGAGCCCCGGACGTTTTCATTCAACTCTCCCTTTGGAGCGTGCAAGGAGTGCAACGGCCTTGGAATCAAGATAGAGTTCGATCCAGACCTGATAATACCAGACAGGGCAAAGAGCATCCTAGATGGCGCAATAAAGCCGTGGACCGGACACTTTGCCACCTTCCGCTCGGCGATGCTCAAAGATGTTGGCAAAAAGTTTGGCTTTGACCTGTCGACGCCGGTCGCAAAGATGACTGAAAGGCAGGTAAAGGTAATACTGTATGGCACTGACGAGAGTATTCACTACAGATACGAATCGCGTTACTCTGACAGCCGGTGGGAATACAGGGGGACGTTTGAAGGGGTCATCCCAAACCTTGAGCGCATATACAAAGAAACAGAGTCGGAGTCAAAGCGCGAAGACCTGATGCAGTTCATGCGCGAGCGCTTTTGCGAGCGCTGCAACGGCAGGCGGCTGCGCGAAGAAGCACTTGCAGTCAAGATAGGAAACAATTCGATAATAGACGTGTGCGACCTGTCAATCGACGAGTGTTACAGGTTCTTCCAAGCTCTAGAGCTGTCAGAGACAGAACGCTACATCGCAAGGACTATACTGAAGGAAATCATTTCAAGGCTTGAATTTTTGCGAAATGTCGGCCTGAACTACCTTACACTCAACAGGATGACTGCCACGCTGTCAGGAGGCGAGTCGCAGAGGATCAGGCTTGCAACCCAGATAGGGTCGAACCTTACAGGCGTGCTTTATGTCCTTGACGAACCTACAATAGGCTTGCACCAGCGCGATAACGCAAGGCTGATAGACACATTAAAAAAGCTGCGCGATCTGGATAACACGCTTGTAGTTGTAGAGCACGACGAGGAAGTGATACGAAGCTCTGACTGGATAATAGACATCGGCCCGGGTGCCGGTATACATGGAGGTCAGATTGTTGCAAGCGGCGTGCTCGAAGAGATCATGAAGAATTCCAGTTCCATTACAGGAGCGTTCCTTAGAGGCGATCAAATAGTTTCACACCAGCATGAAAGGCGCAAGGCAATAAAATGGCTGGGCGTGCATGGAGCTAGGGAGAACAACCTAAAGTCAATAGATGTGCGCTTTCCGCTTGGATGTATGACAGTTGTGACCGGAGTATCCGGCTCCGGCAAATCGACGCTTGTAAACGACATCCTGTTCAGGGCCCTTGCAGGTCACTTTTATGATGCAAAGGACAGGCCGGGCAAGCACGACAAGCTGTCTGGGCTAGAGCATATCGACAAGGTGATAGGCATCGACCAGTCGCCGATCGGCAGGACGCCACGCTCTAATGCCGCTACCTATGTCAATGCCTTTACTCCTATTCGCGAACTGTTTGCCAAGACGCCCCAAGCAAGAGAAATGGGGTACAAGGCAGGCAGGTTTTCGTTCAATGTCTCGGAAGGAAGGTGTGAGGCATGTGAAGGAGGAGGCGTCAAAAAGATAGAAATGCAGTTCCTGCCTGATGTCTATGTCACGTGCGACGAATGCAAGGGTAGACGCTACAACTCTGAAACGCTTGCGATAAAGTACAAGGGTAAGAGTATTTCGGACGTACTTGACATGACGATTGAAGAAGCGCTAGAATTCTTCTCCAACATTTCATCCATTACAAAAAAACTTCAGACACTAAACGACGTAGGTCTCGGATACCTCCGACTAGGTCAACCAGCGACAACCCTGTCAGGAGGAGAAGCCCAGAGGATCAAGCTGGCGGCAGAGCTGTCAAGACGGGACACTGGCAAGACAGTCTACATACTGGACGAGCCTACCACAGGTCTTCACTTTGCAGATGTCAGCAAGTTGCTTGGAGTCCTAAAGAGGTTGGTTGACCTTGGCAACACTATCATTATAATCGAGCATAATCTTGACGTCATTGCTTCAGCAGACTGGATAGTCGACTTGGGGCCTGAAGGAGGAGCAGCTGGCGGTAGAATAGTGGCGGCAGGAACGCCTGAAGAGATAGGCGAAAATAAAGACAGCTATACAGGCAAATACCTGAAGCCAAAGCTGGCAATGGATCAAAAGATATTGCAGCAGAGGCGCAAATTATGACTGCAACAATTCTGAAAGAAAAGCGGATGCCTGACGAGCCTGGTGTCTACCTTATGAAAGACAGTGACGGCAAGATAATCTACATCGGCAAGGCAAAGAACCTGAAAAAGCGAGTCACTTCGTATTTCACTAGGCATGATCCTGACACCGGGTGGAAGACAGACAGGCTGGTCAGCAGGATAGCAGACATTGAATTTGTAGTCACTGACAACGAAATTGAGGCATTCTTGCTTGAATCAAATCTCATCAAGAGGTACCGACCAGTCTTTAACATCGAGCTGAAGGATCAGCAGCGCTATACTTATCTCAAGATAACTGACGAGCTCTTCCCGCGCCTTTTAGTTGCCCGGCGCAACAGAGGTGGCGAGTTCCTCGGTCCCAAGGGCAAGGTCTACGGACCTTTTGTGCGCGGAAGCTCAAAATTCCTGACAGTGGGCCTCTTGAGAAAGCTGTTCAAGATCAGGGTGTGCAACAAGCTTCCAAAGGCACCCTGCCTTCAGTATTTTATAAAGAACTGCGACGCGCCATGCATCAACAACGTGACGCGTGGACAGTACATGATTGGAGTCGCTTCCTTGCAGGACATACTTGAAGGCAAGAACAGCATCGACAGGTTTGCCGATGAAATGCAGGTAGAGATGAAGCGGGCATCTGACCTTGGCGACTACGAGCGGGCAAAAGAGATCCGCGACACCCTGCACAGGCTGAACAATCTGCGCGTCAGGCAAAAGATGGAAAAGGCAGTCAACAAAAATCCCGACGAAGAATACATTGGCATAATGAAAGATGAGACAAAGGGAATGGCCCATGTTATGGCGCTTCGCCGTACACGCGGAGTCATCAGCGACAGGAAAAAGTTTGAATTCGAACTTGTAGGCGATAACTCGCTGTTGTCGTTTCTCTTGCAGTACTATTCTTCCGTTCCAGTAGTCCCAAGGTTCGTATATGTCAACGAAGACCCTGAAGATAGACAGGTGCTTGAGGCATCGCTTGGAAAGATTGCAGATCACAAGGTGAGCATATTTAATGTCGAGCGAATGCTTGCAAAGGAAAAGCGCCAGCTGATGGATCTTATAATCCGGAACCTGTCGATGTATATTGAAAGGGGCTATGACCCGGCGGTAGTTGAATTGAAAAACGCTCTTTCGCTCACGACGATGCCCGAAGTCATCGACTGCTTTGACGTTTCAAACCTTGGCACAACCATTGCAGTAGGAGCGTGCACCAGATTTGTCAGCAACAAGCCAAACAAGTCAGGCTATAGGAAGTTCAGGATTAAGACAATAGCAGGACAAAATGACTTTGCGATGATAGGCGAGCTTGTTCACAGACGCTATTCTTCAAATGACGCGGAAAAATTGCCAGACCTGATAGTGATAGACGGCGGGCGCGGTCAGCTTGCGGCAGCTGTGGCGTCGCTCCGAAATTTGGGACTATCCGATATCCCTTGCATTGGCCTTGCAAAAGAAAATGAGGAAATCTACAAGCATGGTCATGTAGAGCCGATTGTGCTGTCAAAGAGCAACGCAGGACTAAAGATGCTCCAGCACATTAGAGATGAAGCGCACAGGTTCGGACTTGCGTACAACGTCAACCTGAGAAAGCTCTGATCACTCGACCTTGACGCTTTCCTTTTTCTGGCCTTTTCTTATCTCTTCTTCCGTCAGCTGAATGTATTTTGCAAATGCCGTGTCTGCAGACTGGGCGGCAATCTGCGCCAGCCGTGCAATTGAAATTGTCGATGTCAGCGCCATTTCAAATGCTGCCTTGCCTATGACAAACGGGGCGACCAGCATCTCGACCGGGGCGTAGGGGTTGCTGCCAGTAGTGTTTTCACTCATATGGATAATATTGTCTTTCATAGTCTTAAACTTTAATGGAGATTGAGCACCCGCTCGTCGTACCTGCTCTTTTTTACGAGCCTTGACATCTCTATTGCCCCATTGACTGTCCGCATGAGGTCCTTCTTAAATGCCTTTGAATTTGTTTCTTCCCGGTGGTTATTCTCTGTGTCTTCTGCATACCAGCCCCGGCTCCATCCGACAAACGGGAACTCGCCAAACACGCAGCCAAGCTGTGACCAAAATGATAACAATTCTCCGGCGACATGCTGGACGTTGTCCTGCCCGCCGGTTATGATAAACGCTGCAACCTTGTCGCGCACCAGGTAGTTGTCGTGGGTGACCATCTGGTTCTGCACGCAGTTCATGCGCTGCACCATCTGGTAGTAAAGCGAGCTTGCGCTTCCCCACCGGATCGGCGTTGAAACAATTACCACATCGGCCCAGACCAAGAATCGGTCATAGATTTCAATCATCTGGTCTTTTTCGTCCATTTCGGATATGGAGCACGGAAAGATGCAAGCATTGGCGTTCTTTGAGTAATAGCCTTCGCAATGCCTGAAATTCAGGTCGCGGAGTTTTATCATAACGGTTTCGGCGTGCTTGGCCTTTGCATAGTCCAATGCAAACTGGAGAGCTGCTTCTGACGTGCTTTTACGCGGCGCCTTGCTGTCAGTGTTGGTAGTCGATATCCCAAGCACCCTTACATTAGTTTCGACCGGTAGGACTTTTGAGCCTGTGATGTTTGCGACGTGCTGCTTGACTGCGCTGTCAAGTTCCTGGTACGCCTTGTGTGGCTTTGAAATCCTCCTGCCAACCCTTGCGGGAATTGTGCTGACATACACATTGTCTTCAGACACGTAAACCGGGTACGAGCTGACGCTGTCGCCTCCTTCATGAGGGGACTTGCCATCTACTACAGAATACTTCCATCCATGCCATGGGCAGGTCACGATGTTACCATCCAAGAAGCCTTGGCTCAGCGGCCCGCCTTGATGCACGCACACATTTGAAATTGCGTAAAACCTGCCTGCAATATTGAAAATTGCAACATCAGTCTTGCTGCCATTTTCGCCTGTAATAGAAAAAGCCTTTGAACTACCTTCTGGGATTTCGCTTGCGCCGCATACAAGGTGAAAGTCATTTTCCGGCATTTTCATTCACTACGCACTCCCGCTGGCAGGGAGGCTATTATGAGCCAGTTCCGTGTTTGGCCTTTCCTCCCTGCCACAATAGCGGCCTTCGGTGAACGGAACAGAAACCCGGGTCGCCGTTTCGCAGGAGATTAGCTAACAATGCACTTGCTAGGTAAAAGCGCTTACAGAACAATCTTCTAGCCTGTAAAATTAAAAAGCATGTAGCCACCTTATATATGACACCTGATCTGGCATGGCAAATGATTCAGGAGACGGCTATTCCGTCCATTTTGCGCATTACGCAAGCAGACTGGAGCAGCACCTGAGAAAAAACGGCATCTCGTGCCATGACGCAGATGTCATTATCGAGGAAAGCTCTGTCCTCTACTTTGAAAAGATGCGCTCGCCAGATGGCAGGTTTTTCAGCCTAGTCAGAAAGCATGACCCGGCGCAACTCTTTGCCGAGTCTGCCGCAAGGGCCATAGAGAGGCACTTGCCAGAGGCAAAAGGAACATTCGGATCTTATGGCGAGATCGCAAAATGCATCAGGTAGCCTGAGGAAAGCACTAATAAATGATCTGGCGCTAAAGGTTACGATTATTGTTGATGATCGGGGTGCCAAGGGAGATAAAGGATCAGGAGAACAGGGTAGCATTAACACCCCGCTCGGTGTCGTCACTTGTGATATCGGAATCCAGAGTCATTGTCGAGACACAGGCTGGAGCCAAGAGCGGATTTTCTGACGATGAGTACAGCTCCGCTGGAGCTACAATAGCCGGCTCTGCAGCAGAACTGTATTCCAGAGCTCAACTGATAGTCAAGGTCAAGGAAATACAGGTATCCAAAAGTGAGCACCTTCACATAAAGCCTCAACACATCATCTTTGGCTTCAACCACTTTGAGTCAAGCAAAGAGCTTACCGAGGCAGCAGCCAGTTCAGGTGCCACTTTTATCTCATTTGAAAAAGTAGTAGACGAAAACGGTCAGACACCACTCCTGATGCCGATGAGCAAGATTGCTGGCACCATGTCTGGCATATGGGCGGGATTTTTCCATAATTATACATTCAGGCATGACAAGTCGATAAGGCTCAAGGCAGGGGCAGATGAGATCAGGTCAAAATTCATCGAAAGCTTTGAGCACGTCATGAACGCCAAGATTGGCAGCGATCTCAAGCGCATGCTGTCGTTGCAGGACAAGACAGCAGTAATATTTGGAGGAGGGAATGTCGGCGAATTGGCGGCCAGAGTCTGCTCTGCCCTTGGCGCAAAAATAATAATTGTAGAGAGGCGCGAGTCACGCAGGAAATACCTGCAAGAGATCAACTTTCCCAGATGCTCTATAATCGCAGCTGCCGACAAAGACCTCCTGCGCAGCGCGCACGTCATAATAGGCTCGACCTATGACAAAGAGAAAGCCGACAGGGTGATAGACGAAAAAACGTTAAAAGAAATTTCAGAAATGCGCAAAAAGATAATCATAGATGTGGCTGTCGACCAAGGCGGCAACTTTCCCTACATCAACCCTTTAGGCAAATACTCGCCATCTACCACTGGCACAATACTGAATCCAGCGCTTGTAGACTATTTTGGAAACATCTTCATCAGGGTTCCAAACATACCGTCAATCGTCCCCAGATATGCGTCTGCTGTACTATCCACCGTCGTAGCGGATTATGTCAGAGACATTGCCCACGAAGTCCCAAGGCCAGAGCTTGCCAGAGCAGTCAGCATCAAGAATGGCAAGATCCTTGACCAAGCAATAGTCAAAGCGCATGGCCTTGAGTAGACTTTATTAGAACAAGTTTCCGTTCTTGATATAAGCACGACGAATTAGTTTTTGGTTAGATTATGCTGTGCGTCATATGCAAGACTAGAATTGAGACCTCCTATAACGACTGTTGCTTCGATTGTTACAGGAAGCAAAAGATGGAAAAGACGAGGACTGCTAGTGCGAGGCATAGCGTCGCATAAACAACAAAAGTGGGGCCGAAGGGATCTGTTCTGATGCGGCTTGCCACCGCGATCATTTGAACCCTTGACCCACGGGTTTCTTCCTTCTAACTAGCCCTTTTTTGTTAGATCTGGAGCCCGTTGCGATGCCAGGCTTCGCTACGACCCCACCAAGTTGGCATCGTGCTATGGATAGCGTAAATATGTCTGTATAAGTCTTGCGTGGTTAGGAAAAGAGTATTTCAAGCGTGTTTGCGTTCATCGGGTTCCTACCAGCCTTTCTTCCTAACAGTTGATCGTTATCAAGGTACCAGTGCTGTGAGTCCGGGAAGAGCGGCAGGTGTAATTCTTGCTTAGTGGCGGTATCGACAAACCCAGCTATCATGGTGTCGTTATAAGTTCTGACCATTTTATGCGCGGCCGTCGAGGCAATTACGTTAAAGTCATCAAGAGTGCTATTTGCCATCAGCGCCGAAATATTTTCCAATTCATGACTTGCGTTTGCATTGTTCATCAGCACCTTTCTTTCTGCATCTAGCCACTTTCCATCAAACCTGAGCGTCAGAAGTGTCACGGCGGCCTGCTGGAATGTTGAATCAAAGTTCTTGTCAAGTGACTCGACTCCCACTATAAAGCCGTTCCATATTCCCGAGTCGTCTGAAGTGTAGTTTCGCGTAAAGACCATCGCTCTGCCGTCGACTTGTTTGCCATCAGAATAAAAGCTGTATTTTATGTCGTAGGCAGGCGTCAATGATAAATTGGTGGAATTGTCGCCCATCATTAGAGCATATGTAGAGGCTGCGGATTCCACCGTGTATGAGCGCAGGTTTTTCCGCAGAACAGGCATGATCTCACTTGTAAAATACTGTTCTGGAGTTTTGGCAGCGGAGATCATTACAGGGGCGTTTCCAAACGATAGCTCCCTTACCTTGTCTGCAGACACTAGGCCAGAGCATAGCTGGATAGACTTACAGAGCGAATCATCTGGAAGCAAGTGAATAGGCATTAGCGGCTGGAAAACGTATACAAGCGTATGATCGCTTCCCCTTGCAAAAAATACAAAGCCGGTCATTGACTTGTACGGTCGTATTATCTGCATGTCGGCACTCCAGTTTTCAGGTATAAAGGCAGTCGCAGCTTTTTCCTTGCCATCAGTCCACTTGACATAATGGCTTTCTTCATTGCCTGTATCCGGCACTATCCTGCCGGAATATGTCGTGTCATTTATGAGCATCTTGTAGCTATAAGTTACCTCAGTCGAGTTTGTTTCGATTATAAACTTGGATGGCCTGTCTATATTTTTAGTAAGCTTTAACACCACTTTGCCAGATTCAACTGTCGCATTCCACCAGTCAGAGGCAATCACGCTTTGTACAGGCGATGATGAAGTAAGCTCTAGCTCGCCTTGTGTGGCAGAGGCTGTCCAGTTTGATGGCAACATCATTACCGTTCTCTGTCCCACTTGAGCTGTTGAAAATTTTGGCTCTGGCTGCTGTTGTTCTTGGGCATACACAGGGCAGAACAGCAGAAGAAGCGCCAAAGCTATCCAGCTATAACGGATCACACCGGCGATCTAGCTTGCACAGCAATTGCATTTAACAATTAACTCCGGTAAATCTTCGCGATCACTCTTCTACGAACACGTTTCGAAATTGATAAAAAATTTCATTGGCTATGGGGATCGTTGACAGGCGAGACCCAGCTGCGTGCCAGAAGGACCAGGATAAAGATCCTTCGTGCAATAGCCGACAGAAATGGCGTTGCAGGCTTCTCAGACATCAAAGTTTCAACAGGGCTCTCTACAGGCTCTATTTACTACCACCTTGAGCGCATGGGCAATTACGTTACCAAGGATTCAAAACACTACATGATAACAGAAGAGGGGCTGCAGCTCTTACGCACAGTCGATCAAAAATATGCAGCAGTTTCCTCGCCGAGAAAGGAGGAAGAGCGTGCTCAGGCACCTTCTGAAGACTTTGGTGATGAAGAGACAGTCAGGCAGACCCGGCAATGGAACGTACGCCAGTATGTGTTCTTGGGCATTTTGGGATCAGTCGTTGTCTTTGCTGCAGTAGGCATTATTACAAGCTGGCAGGCGATGTACGTCTTTGCTGGCATGAGTGCGGGTCTTGTAACAACAATTGCAATAGGAGCAATGCTTTCAACATCGCTTTTTATGCTAAAGAGATCGCATCCTATTATAGGATACAGGGGGACAATGCTTTCAGTGTCAGTGCTTACAGTCCTGCTTGTCAGTATACTCTTGGTTTCTGGCGTTGAATACACAGGCGCGATTTCCAACCAGCCTTATGACAACTCGATGGATGCGCTCCTGTCGTCATACTCTATGCACTGGCAGGTCAGGTAGGCTGTTTGGCACCTGCCTGCTTGCAAGAAACAACCCCTTCACGTTTTTGCTTTCATTGTGAACGTTTGACACTGCAGTTTGAGGACGGGCTAGCTTATCATCTCCTGCTTCTGAAAAGAACGCCTGGCTTTTCTCCATGGACTTGGAAAGTATTTGTGAGCTGCCTTCCTTTACAAGCTGTATTATCTCAAGGCATCTTTTTCTTACAGTGACCGTGCTGACATCTGCGGCAATAGCTATCCTCAGTTGTGTAGTGTATTCGCTGGTTTCTATGGTCGCGAGGTAGAGTGCCGCGGCTGCAAGCGACACAGGGTTCTTGCCTGAGAGCAGAGCATTGTCTCCCACAAGGGCAAGAATTTCAAGCGCTTTTCTTACGGTCTTCTCAGATAGGTTGGCCTTGTCGGCAATCCGCGATATGCTGTTTGAAGGCACCGGGAGCGGTACATGTATCTTCATTTCGCGGAGCAAGAACTTGTAATAGTATGCGATGTTTTTCCTGTCAGCGTTGCCTATTACTTCCTGTATTTCATGTATTGAGCGTGGAGTGCCCGTGTCTTTGCACGCAATGTATATCGTGGCGGCGACAATCCCGGTTATCGACCTGCCCTTGATGAGTCCCTTCTCTAGCGCTTTTCTGTAAATATAAGCGGCGCGCTCTGCCACTGGCGTGCCGATGCCGAGGATCTCGGTTATCCTACGGATCTCGCGCATGGCCTTGTTGAGATTCTTTGTCTTTGAGTTATTCGACACGGTAATCTTGTTTAGCCTCCTGAGCCTTTCAATCTCCGAATATCCCTGAATGTGTTTGCCATTTGCGTCAATATTCTTGTTATCGATAAAGCTTGAAAGCCCCATGTCATACATCATGAGAGACGCAGGTTCGCCTGTCCGATAGCGCTTGTCCATTTCTTCAAGTGTAAAGGCGCGTCGCTCCGCCGCCTGCTCCAAGTTGTCGCGTGCGACAATGCCGCAGCTGCAGCACACCTCTTCACCAGTGTCCGGGTCGCTGACGAGCTGGCCGCTACAAACACTGCACAGGACAAGGTTGTTGTCGATCTCGTTCCTTGCTAACATAGGGACAGACAGCAATAGGTGATTTTAAAGGCGTGTGCAAAAGGACTTTAGAAAGATCAAGGGTAGCAAAATACAGTTAGAGAGAAACGATTTGTTATTATGGAATTTTGTACAGTATAGGTCTTGTATTGGGCTTAAATACGGCTAGTTATTGGAGTCCCTGTACCTGAATTTGTCCAGCTTGATTAGCTGATGGTATGATCCAAACTGGGAAGAGTCTGCGCTATCAAGTGCTGAATCTTCGCCATCATCATTGCTATACACTTTTATTGTTTTGTAAGTGGTAGAGCGCTGTACAGGTATCCTGCTGGCGGCTCTTATCAGGTGCCTGATCTCTTTTGGCCGCATCAGCTGTCCGTGCTGTGCGCCTGCCGCAGTCGAGATGCTCTCGTTTATCAGCGTGCCTCCAAAGTCGTTTGCGCCGGCTCCAAGCAGCAACTGCGACATCCTTGCCCCCTCTTTGACCCAGGACACTTGGATGTTCGGGATATGGTTGTTGAGCATTATCCTTGCCACCGCGTGCATCTTTACTACTTCGTTTCCGTCTGCCCCGGCCCTTATGTTTGGTACAGTTTGGTGGCTGTACATCGGAGCCTCGGTGTGCACAAAGCTGAGCGGCACAAATTCCGTAAAGCCATGGGTCTCTTTCTGGATCTCGCGCAGTAGGGAAATGTGATCAGCCTTGTGGCGCGACGTTTCGACGTGCCCGTACATGATTGTCGAAGTTGTCGGTATGCCAAGGGCATGAGCCTGCCGGATTATGCTTGTCCAGTCCTTTACTGAAATCCTCCCCGGTGATATCGTATCGCGAAGATTCTGTTCAAGGATTTCTGCGGCAGTCCCCGGAAGACTTCCGATGCCGGCTTCCTTTAGCATCTTTAGGTATTCTTCTGTAGAGGTTTCGGACCTAACTGCTCCGTACATCACTTCTTCCGGCGAGAAGGCGTGGATATGTATGCCTGGCAGCTCTTTCTTGACTGCCTTGCAAATGTCAACATAGAGGTGGCCGTCCATTTTTGGAGGCAGGCCGGCCTGTATGCATATTTCTGTAGCCCCAAGGCTCGCAGCTTCTTTAGCCCTTCTTAGAACCTCTTCAGGAGGCAGGAAATAGCCTTCCTCTTCCCGAAAGTCCCTGCTAAAAGCGCAAAAACCGCACTGCTTGATGCAGACGTTTGTAAAGTTGATGTTCCGGTTGACGACGTAGGTTACATTGTCGCCCACAGTCTTTCTGCGAAGCTCGTCTGCAACTGTGACAACCAAGTTCATCTCCAGCCCGTTGCAGTCAAACAGCTCCACTGCCTCGTCTGCAGAGATATCCTTGCCGCTCAGCGCCCTGTCAAGAGCTGATGCGACTACAGGGTCTGCCCTCTTGAATAGAGAGTCAATCATTGGCATAGTCCTCCCTTACCAGCCCGGAATCGTCAGATATCAAGCCTGCGTACTGCATCAGCCGGTCCGATGTAATAAATCCACCTTTGAGAAATTCAGGGTATATCGGCAGGCGCGCCCGAAGCCTGCGACCTCTTCCTTCAGTAACCTGCTTTACGGATTTGATTGAGGGCCAAGGGAATTCTGGGTTGACGTGGTCGATTGTGACTGGCGAAATGCCACCCCAGTCGTTGATGCCGGCATCGAGGTATCTGCCAAAAGTGTCAGGGTTCAGGTTTGGCGGGACCTGGATGTTCATGTCAGGCATGATTATTCTTGCCATCGCCACGGCACGCCGGAAATATTCAGACTGCGCAGGCGGCTCCTGTGCCATGCCTGTGTCCGGCTTGGGGGCAAAATTCTGAATTATCACTTCCTGTATGTGGCCATATTTTTCATGCAATTGCCTGATTGCAAAAAGCGAGTCTACAAGCTCGTCAGGTGTCTCTCCGATGCCTACAAGTATGCCGGTAGTCATCGGCATCCTGAGCTCTCCGGCGCTTTCAAGCGTTTTTATCCTCACCTTTGGGTTCTTGCTGGGCGCGTCTTCATGCGGCATGCCTTTTTCCGTCAGCCGCTCGCTAATGGTTTCAAGCATAACTCCAAGGCTCACGTTTGTGTCCTTGAGCATCGCCATTTCTTTTTTGGTCAAGCTGCCGGCATTGGTATGCGGGAGGAGCCCGGTTTTCGAAAGCACGAGCTCGCTCATTTCCTGTATGTATTCAACCGTTGACGAGTGACCGAATTTGTGAAGCCATGACCGGGCCTGCTCATATTTTTGCTCAGGCCTCTCGCCTGTTACAAAGAGCGCTTCTGTGCATCGGAATTTCTTGCCTGCTTCAGCTATTGCCAGAACCTGCCGTGGATCCATCATTGAAAGGAGTGCGTCGCCAGGTTCTTTTTTGTAGGTGCAATAAGTGCACGTGTCCCGGCAGAGATTTACAAGGTTGATGAACACCTTTCTGGAATATGTGATAATATCAGGCCTTGTCCTGTCCCGTATTCTTCCGGCTGTTGCAACCAGTGAGTCTGTGGCACACTCTGCCATCAACCATATGGCTTCCTCTCTGCTCACCGGCTTTTCAATAGCCCGGTTAAGGATCTCGACGAGCGCAGGGTTGGCAAGCAAGTATGATAGAAGAGCTACCCATCACTAATAAACGATTTTACCGCGCTATGGTGACTCTTGCTGGTTTGGGCGCGCCCCGAGCACGACGTTTATTTGCTGTTCCTTCCCGTCGCGCAGCACTGTCAACTGCAAGTTATCTCCCACTGACTTTTCTCTTTGGAGGTATACCAGTATGTCGTCGATCTTCCTCACTACTTTGCCGTCGATCTGGGTTATCACGTCGCCTCCAAGCTGTATAGGCCTGCCGTCGATGGTCGCTTCTCTGCTGCCGCCATGGATGCCAGCCTTGGCTGCAGGGCTTCCCGCAACCACGTCAACTACCAGAAATCCACGCGGCTCCTTCAGACCAAGAGCATCAGCTATCCCCGGAGTCATGTCTGTTCCAGACACCCCAAGCCATGGATGCTTGAATGAGCCCGTTGTGACAAGCGATGGCACGACCTTGGTTATCGTGTTCGAAGGAATCGCAAAGCCGACCCCGGCAAACTGGCCTGTTGTAGAAAAGATAGCAGAATTGATGCCTATCACCTCGCCCCTCATATTGAGCAGAGGACCCCCGGAGTTGCCCGGGTTGATCGGCGCATCAGTCTGTATGACGTCAGGAATAGAGAAGGAACCGGCCTGCTGCGACGGTATGAGCCTGCCAAGCCCGCTGATTATGCCGGCAGTCATCGAGCCGGAAAGCCCAAAGGGGTTTCCAATCGCCGCCACCTGCTCGCCGACTCTTTCCGCGGACGAATTTGCCAGTGGCAGGGGAGCCAGTTTGTCTTTTGGCGCGTCTGCAACATAGAGGACTGCAAGGTCGGTGAACGGGTCGGAGCCTATCAAAGTTGCCCTATAGACGGTGCCGTCAAGAAACGTCACATCCAGCCTATCACTTGAGCCTCCACTGACCACATGATAGTTGGTGATGATGTGGCCGTTGTTGTCATAGACAAAACCGGATCCCAGACGCGAGTCGGCAGGATTTGACTGAACGTTGTCGGTGATCTGCACCACCGATTTTTCGACGCGATCGAACAGATCTGGCAGGGTCAACTCGGAATTTGCAGCCTGGACAGTGTTTATCTCCCCTAGTTTGAAGGCGCTCTCGTCCACGCCATTCCTGCCATTATTGCCGTTATGCGTCAGATCGTTTATCAGCGGCACTTTGTTGCCAATATCGCGAAGGTCGTTAAATTGTGAGTAAACAAAAAAGATTGCAACGGCAGCAATGATAATAGATGCTGCGAGTATAGCCTTGTTCAATGACACAACTACCATGAGCTCTTCTAATATGCTTTTACCTGATGAAAAATTATAGCGTGTGCGCAGTTGTTACCTTGCAGCGACATACGGCGCACTGAACGGAAATTCTGGCTCTTCGAGGAATTCAACCAAGTGCGTGTAATGCACCAGGAATTCTCTTCCCTTTTCTGTCGTCCGGTAGACTACTCCGTCGCCAGACACGTCCTGCGTCACAAGCTTCCTTTCTATCAGCTCGCTTAGGTACATATGCACCTGCTCGTAGCTCAGGTTCGCCCTGTACATGATGTGTGTCTTTTTTATTCCACTGGTTGCAAGCGCCAGCACGTCGCCCATGATCTGAATTTTTCCCCTGTTGTTTTTGCGTTCCGACATTTCTATCCATATAACAAGCTGGTAGGTAGATTAGGAGAATGGCGGAACTGTGCAAGTGGAACGGGCGTTCCACCGATTGTTATTGCAAAATATTTTTGTAAAATCTTAATGAATTGGGTGCTGGTTTTCGTTTACTGTGTATTGTCTGTCCCTCCAATTAACTGCTCCCTTCTTTTTTGCATCAGCAATAGCCGATAGAAAACCAAATGAGACAATGGCTCCGCTTATTGGTGCGGCAAGCGCATAGGCTGGGCTTTCAAATACGCCCTTGCTGCATTGTATGGCATTTCCAGCAATTATCAATGCAATGGCTGACAGCTCTGCTGCAACAAGAATTGGAAATGACAGGTTGCCGGCGAATGGTGAAACGACCAAGTACGGAAGGAATGCAAAGGGCGCGAACAAGATAAAGAATACAGCAGTAGCCATCAGATATGCACCAGCCTTGTTCTGGTAGTAGAGAGGTATCATGAGCCGGCGGAGGCCATGCCACAGTGTTGACAGGTCCCGCGCCCACACGGCCTGAATCTGCTTTTCTCCCCTCACCATTCTCATCCTGAACTTGCCTTCCTTGACCTTGCCCCCAAGCGCGCCGTCCTCAACAAGTTCGTGCCTTACGCCTTCATGTGTACCAATCGCCTCGTAGGTGATTTTTGTGATTATGAAAAAGCTGCCAAAAAAATATCCTGTCTTGACGTTCGGATCGTTGACGCGTAGCGGTGAAAAGCGCGTGTGCAGAAACGTTGCAAGAGCAGGCAGTGTTATTTTCGTCCAAAAGTCGTTGCATATGAGCCGGGGCACTGCAGTCAGAGCATCAAGACCTTGTGATACCACCTGCCCTACTGCCAGCGCCA
This sequence comes from Nitrososphaeraceae archaeon, assembly GCA_021325075.1. Taxonomy (GTDB): domain Archaea; phylum Thermoproteota; class Nitrososphaeria; order Nitrososphaerales; family Nitrososphaeraceae; genus Nitrososphaera. The sequence goes on from JAJPHX010000032.1 coordinate 30,886, forward strand.
TTGCAGAAGCAGAATGCTCAGAGTCGGCATCGGTAAACAGCAGAAGGTCGCCCTTTGCACGCAGGTACCCTTCGTGGCATGCCCAGTTCTTGCCTGCCCACCCTTCCGGTTTTGCTGCTGCGTCGACATGAATTACACGTGGGTCCTTAGAAGCATACTGCGCCATTATTTCGCCCGTTCTGTCAGTTGAAGAATCATTGATGGCAATTATCTCGAAATTTGGGTAATCCTGCGCAAGCAGGCTGTCAAGACAGCGCGAGATGTAGCGCTCCTCATTTCTTGCTGGCAGGATCACACTGACCTTTGGAAACTTGTTTGCGCTTGTGCGGTCAAATGCTTCAAGTCTTGGAGCAAGCCGAAAGGACTTGGTCATATAGGCAACAAAGTAGACCCATACGCCAGAGATGCCAACCATTATTGCAGTCAGCACAAGATTGGCGACTGTAAATGCAAGCTCCATCGCTGCGTTACCTAGAAAGGAATAGGCTATTTATTCGACTGCTTTTGCGATCCTGTCAAGCGCCTCTTCTGTACCCTCGGCAATGTGTTTTTTTACCATGCCAGTAAACATTCCAAGGAACCCGGCAAGCTTGATGTCCCATGCAACATCGATCCTTGTCTTGTCACCTGTCGGGTTCAGCGTAACAACCTTGGTGCCTTTCATCGGGCCTCCAGTTATTGTTATCTCGACTGATTTTTTCGGATTGAGCACCACAGTCTGGAGGCACCTTGAATCTTTGAACGAGATCGTGACTTCGCGCTCTATTGTATTGCCGTTTTTGCTGATGTTTTTCACTGTCTTTGTCCCGTGCCAGTACTGGGGCTCGTTGTCAACGTCTGAAATAACATCCCACACCCTGTCTATTGGCGCTGACATTTCCCGACTTGCATTTATGGCTACCATTAACTCTCATCCAGAGTAGACGAGCTATATTAGCACATAGTATAGCAGGCTAACTGGGCAGATATCTGAACTTCGTAGTGTTCGTAGCTACTTCTTTTTTCTGCCGCTCTTCTTTCTTGCTGCCTTTATCTGCTTGCGAGCCCTTGTTGCGTGCCTTTTAGCTTGCTAGCGGTGCTTTTTAGCATCTTTGTCGTCTTTGGTTTGTGGGCCCGTGAATTCCTTTTTCTGCCTGCAAATCTTGGTTTTGGCAACTGCTTTGTCACCAGATGCACCGTCTCCTGCGCCACTGCAGCAGTTTCCCTTGCTACGTTGGTGGTGTCTGCCACTGTCTTGTTCACGTCCTTGGCTGCATCTCTTATCTCCACGGTGGTGTCACGTGCAGCCAGAGCAGCTTCGCGCGCTGCTCCGGCAATTTCTTCGATTGCGCCGCTGTCGCGAAAGGCTTTCACGGTTTCTCTGGCCGTGGCGGCAGCTTCACGCACATTTTTAGCAGTGTCTTTTACTATCTGGGCAGCTTTCTCTGCAGTCAGCTCGTCCTTGGCCTTTGCAGACCGACTTCTTGACATGCATTAAATGGGTTACTATCGTATAAAAGAGGAATCGTAATTTGCAACCTAGGACTATACTTCTGTCCCTTGCCCGATTTTCACGATAAAGCCGCAGCTCATTTCAGGTCTGAAGGTTCCCTTGATAAGCAGGCAGCCACCTGAATACAAATAGAACTTGCAGTCCCGGCACTGAAAGCCTTGCGCGCCTTCATTGATGACGTATCCCTCGTCATAGTCAAGCTTTTTCCCGGTTTTCTTGATGAAATGCCACACGATGTCACCGGGCAGCATCCCATCACCTTTTGAAGAGAAGAACTTTGAAATCCCGCGCTCGTTGTTTATTTTGCCTTCCACTACGTGGCATTTTTCTTCGTCGCCCAGATTGAACTTGCATTTTACGCATGATTGGCCGGGCCGGGCGTTTTCCGAATAGCCTGCCTGGGCTCTGGGTATTTTCTTTTTGGTGTTTAGAACTTGAAAAAAGGCGGCATCCGGCACCGACATCTCGTCTTCTTTTTGTTGTCCAGTTGACTTGGCGACAGCAGATTCTTTTGCTTCCGTGGGATACAGCTAGGCTACAAACTATTTAACAAAAAGCTAAAGGGTACGCACTCTGGTAGTTTCATGCGGCTTTAGCTTGTCCCAGAAAGTGCCTAAGATGATGCCAAGAAGCGCCCAGAATATGCCCATGGTAAAGCCACTCGCTATCCTAAAGCCGATTACCAAGTCCATGGGTGCGGTAATTGGATCGGGGTTTGGCGGCATCGCGGCGTACGCCACTATCATTATCGCGCCATAGATTGCAGGAACCAAGATTTTCTTGGCTTCATGCTTGCCATCTTTGCCAAGCTTTCTGTACAGAAACGCTAGGCCGAGAGCCGAAAAGCCCGATATTGCTAAAAATCCGATATATTGCGACTGCCTGTAAGATATTGTTGCAGGGTCGCCTACTGCCGGCGGGTTCGCGGGATACTTCAAGGCAGGAACGATATAGAGAACGAATAGCATAATGACGGCCAGTATCAACGCCTTCTTTTTGTTGCTAGAAGCAGGGATAGAGTCTCTTGCATATGCAAATACCAGTCCAAAGAGTGCACCAAGCGAAAGACCAAGGATCGTTCCAGCCGCTATTTCGCCGCCTTTTTGCCATATCCTATAGTTCTCAAACTGTGTCGGGTTAATCATCTCGCCTGATGACATTGCCTTTTGGTTTTCAAGTGCAATCGCTTTTTCAATGAAGGGTTCGACTATCCCTTGGTTGATTGTAGACAGAATGGTGCCTGCAATCGCGCCTGCAAGAAGGGTGATGGCAATAAAAGTGAAGGTTCTCATAAAGACCAGAAAGGTTTAGTGGCAGGGCAATCCTGCAGCATGCCTCATGTCGTGGTAGAATTCATGGGCCCAGTTGGTCCCTGAGGGGCTGCCGCTACCGTCAGCTGGCACGCTAAAGCCAAATACTTCTCCCTGATCAAATCCCACCATAAAGACTCCAAACGCAAGCACTACGAGCAAAATGGCTACAGCCTTTTTGGAAACGCCGGTTGTTGTCTTTGCGGCTTGGTCATTTCTTAGAGACATTCCACCTCGGATAGATTTCGGTGTTATATAAATAATCGGATGGTTTATCCAACTTGCACAGAATAAATAAATTCGCCGGCTGGCAGCTGTTGCAATATGCACATGTACATCAAAGCCCTTGAAAAGGTCGCAAGCAGGTACGCGCCAAGCAGAGCACTTTCTTTTGATGTTGTGCATGTGTTTGCCACGCTACAATTGATAGAGAATGGCGGCAAGACAAGCAGGGACTCACTGTGCACGGGGCTTGCCCTTGGGGAAGGGACTATCAAGACGCTTGTAAAGCACATGAAGATGCACAGGCTTGTGGAAACTTCAAACGGAGGAACGAAAATGACCGCCAAGGGCAGGGGGATATGCTCAGAGCTGCTTTCCTCGATGCCGTCAGAGATGAGCCTGCCAAGATGCTCGATAGCCCTTGGGAAATTCAACTATGCAGTGCTTCTCAGGGAATTTGGGTTTGCGGTAAAGTCAGGCATAGAGCAGAGAGACGCGGCTATAAAGATGGGCGCGATTGGTGCGACTACCCTGCTTTTCAAGGACGGCAAGTGTGTAATGCCGGCAAGCAGCCAGGATTCTCTAAAAAAGGAACCAGAGATCCGCAGGATGCTGGCTGAAAAACTAAAACCAAAGGAAGGAGATGTCATAATAATAGGAAGTGCAGACAGCAACGAAAAGACGGCAGAGCTGGCTGCAAAAAATGCGGCTCTGTTGACGATATTTAGCCACGAGAAGCATCACTGATTGGCTTCTATCAGGTCGTAGCTTCCGCGTCAGGGTGCAAGTCTCTTCTGTGCACTTCCATCTCGTCGACATTTCTGAATTTCTTGCCGCAAATGTCGCAAGTCCTTTTGACGCGCCGGCCATAAAGAATGTCGGCAAGCCTCATTAGGTAAATGCCAAATCCCCACATCGATTATTAATATACGTCATTTCTTTAAAACTTAACTATACTTTTTTCAAATCGTTATATTCACTGCGATGCCATAATTATCATTGGCTAGGTTCGAGAGGTTGCTGGTATGCGTGGACGGCTCTGAATCTTCCATGAAGGCAGCTGGCTATGCGGTGGAGATAGCAAAAGAGTATGGTGCGCAGGTGATCGCGCTCAACGTCATTGTTTCGCAGCTTGGGTATGCGTACTCGTCAGGTGCTTTTGGTCTTGTCGGGCCCAGCACCATAAACGACCTGCTTGAAAAGTCAAAGCAGGAGGCACAAAAGTGGTTTGACGAGATAGGCAAGAATGCCACGGCAAACGGTGTCCAGCTCAAGACCGAGGTTGTCGCAAGCCCGACTTCAGTAGCACCAGCAATAGTGGATTACGCGGAGAAAAACAAGGTCGATCTGGTGGTGGTTGGCACAAGGGGGCGGTCAGGCTTTACCAAACTGCTGCTTGGAAGTGTCGCGTCAGGCGTAGTAACTTATGCAAGCTGCCCAGTCATGGTCGTAAAATAACCTAATCGATAAATATCTTGGAAGGCAGGTTTTACTATGGCAGAGACAACTGCTCATCAAAAGAAGGGCTGGATTGATCTTATCAATGAATCTGTCCATACAAGCGATGATGTTGACATTGGAGACATTGACGCAGTCAGCCGCGACTTTGTGGTTATCAAGCGCGGCTTTGTAAATGTGCATTATTACTACATCCCGATGAACAAGGTTGAAGGATGGGACGGACATGTGTTGTGGTTAAAGATAACAGAAGATGAGGTAAAGAGCAAGTATGAGCGAGATGCAGTGCCTGACCCATCGCGGTACTTTGTCAAGGATTATCCTGGCTATACAGCCGCATACCCTGACCTTACGATGATAATTCCCCGGTACACCGCGCCTATCTACGCCTCGGTCTCTCCGGAACAGCCGCTGATCTTCAGGTGCGACTTGTGTAATGCGCCGTTTCGGACAGAAGACGAGCTAAGCGCCCATGTTGCAGCAAACCACTGAACTTACATTTTCTTTTTGCTGCTTTTCCCCTTTCTACCCATCGTGGCATTGCATACTGCGTATGCATTTCTGGCGCTGCCCTTTCTTTTTACTTTTGTGACGCACCTATCAAACTTTCTTGTGCTTAACCCCTTTTTGATTCCCCTTGGCATACCCTATTTTGAGAAAGATGATTAATCAAGGCTGCAAACTGTCATTTTATCATGCGCCGACCCTTTATTCGGTCATGCTTCCGCTGATCAGTTTGGAGGGGATTCATAGAAGAACTGTTTTTATTGAACTGATTATCACACACTGTCATATTGGAAACCAACATATTCAAATGCAATGACTGTGGCCGCGAGTTTGAACTCGATTACCAATTAGAACTGCATACAAAATTTATGCACAGCTCTAGTATCTACAAATGCGAAAAATGTGGACAAGAATTTGCATCAAAGGAACAAATCGACATGCATCTGTCAAACGTTATACATGATAGCAAAGACAAGCCCACGGATGACTATAGAGGAAACAGACCAGTGGAGCAATCTCGGAAACTGTACTGATATCAAAAGTCTTTTCTAATCATTATTTTATGAACCCTGAACATTTTTTCATGAATGCCCTTTAATAACTTGAATGCCATTTGCTCTATTCAAAGCTGTCTTGACACATTATTTTCTCTCTTTCTCGAAAGTTCACTAAATATTACAACCGCTCCCGTCAGAACAGAAGTTAAGATTATGAAGGATTTAGAGTATTGGTCTGACATTTCTGCGTGTTCAAGGTAGTCATGGTCCGCTTGTTCTGAATGAGAGTAATTTTCAAATAACTTTTCATAATATCCGGGTGCCAATACAAAGGTATTATTTTGCTCGTTGAAAACGACATAATCCTTGGCTTCTTGCGAAACCTCGCTAACTAGAAAATCTCCAATTCGTGTTTCATTTCTATGATATTCAATTGTTGCCTGAATAAGCAGTTCTTCATCCTGGCGCGCCTGCTCATCTGCAAGACGTTCATAGCGAAGCGTTGTTGTTAATTCTGCATTGGTTAGTGCATAATATTTCTGAGCTTCAGCTGCGTAATAACCAGCGATTGAAGCCGCGATAGACGCAACGGCTGCCAGTGCTATTATGATCGTGTTTCTACGCGATGGAGAAGGAACCACTAGTTTATCTTTTCAACGATTAGAACGCGTAGTATAAAGAGATATGTTGTATTGAAACATACTTATCTCATGAAGACTATTTCAGTTTGTTAATGCCATCAGCAACGACAAGCAGTAATGAACTAAAGTGCGATGAATGCGGAATTGTATTCACAACAATGCAAGACAAGGAAGAGCACATGAAGCTGGAGCATGAAGAAAGCAGACGCCCTACCGGCGTGAGGTAGTGCTATTCGCTTGCTTCTCTGATCCTTTCTTTTTGCTCGCTTGTCTCGTAGCCCCGCTCAGGATCAAATAACGCGTTTGCTGCTGGGCTTGATCCGCCCTTGGTTTCCGGTTTGTTTTTCATCTCTTTATCGTCAATCATGACATCCCTTGTTCAACATCGTAATTAAGCTCGCAACGATTGCGAAACTGTCTTATATTTTGTGGTTAAGTAGTAGTCATGTCGAATCAAGCGCCCAAAAGACCGCATTACCATTGTGAAAAATGCGATAAGGACTTTCCAAGCATGCTTGATCTAGAGGAGCACCGCAAGATTGACCATGCTGCTGCAGCATCCATGACTTGATCCGCTGCAGTTATGTGGCATGTCTGCCATTATCTCTTATGGAAGAAAAAGCAAGTAGCGAACTTGTCATCCATATTGATGGGAAAAATATTCAAGTACCAGAGAAGCTCCTGACAGGCGACCAGCTTTTGGAAATTGCCGGCCTTCCGCCAAAGGATTATGACGTCTATCTTGTCTACGAAGGCGGCAAAAAACATCTTGTTGACAGCAGGGAAGCGATAGAGGTCCAGCGCGGCATGAATTTCGCAGTAGCACACAAGCCTTGAAGAGTTATCATTCATTTTGTGCAAGACATTGCATGGTACAACCGAGTGAATACAACTATACGTGCGACGAATGCGGGGCGGCGTTTACGGCCATGGAAGAGCTGACTGAGCATTGCAGGCATGACCACGAGCCAGTGCAAAGTTCTTAA
>JAJPHX010000034.1 GCA_021325075.1 Nitrososphaeraceae archaeon
GGGACTTTCAAGGACGGGCAGATAATCCTGCAGGGCGACCACCGCGAAGCAGCAAAAAGCCTCCTGGTTAGCTTGGGCTTCAAGGAAGAGGCTATCGAGGTGTACTAGTAGCATTTTGCTTACCTGCTCAGCAATCAACTACTTTACGATTTATATCTTGCAAGGGAGATAATAGAGCAAGGTGGAAAGCGAAGTAAATAACGAGTCCAAGGCCCTCAAGGACGAGGCAAAGCCTGAGGATTCTGTTGAAAAGCAGGTAGTCGCAGGCAACACTACACTTATTGTCAGAAAGGAAGAAGACTCGCCATCCATTGAAGATTTCCACAACAACGACAACAAGATACTGTCTGTATTGAATGAAGCAGGATCGAACTATTCCTTCAAGGGACTCATGCGCAAGCTCAACTTGCACCAGCAGAGCCTTTCAAGGGCGCTTCACAGGCTAGAAGAAATGGGCGTGGTGGAAAAGTCCCCTGTCGGGTACAGGCTCTCTGGAAAAAATGCGATTGCAAGGGTCGACTTTCCAAAGGCAAAGGGCAGGGAATATACGCAGCTGATGCAGACCTACATCCCTGTCAGCGTAAAGGCCGGCGAAATTGTGCGCCACCTGATAGGCAGGTGGTTCAAGAACCTCCGGTGGATAGGCATGATTGAAAGCGGCACAGGATACACGTTACAATGGGCAAGCGACGACGGGACGTTCCAGATTAATTTGCGAATGATCTCTGACTATATCGTGATAGAGACAAACGCGTCAAGCGAAAAAGAAAAGGTTCAGGCGATGGTAGGCTCGTACGCCATCTATGAGCAGATAACAAAAGCGATGCAGAGCAAGCTGGGCGCGTACATGGACAGGCAGCTATTTTCCTCTGGCCATGTCAATAATTAGCTTTTTCAGCCGACATATTGCAGGGACTGAAGATGCCTTTGTTGCAATGCCCTTAGCATATTCTTGAATTTCGTGCCTTGCCGCAATCATTATGCCAAGCCTGGCTGCGACAACAAGCACAGATACAGGGTTTATTGCCCATCACCACAATTCGGATCACTGGCGCGTCTACGGGGTCAATGGCGCGATGCTCTCAGACGCTGATCATCCGGCATCCACGATGTTTGCAGTCTGGCAGAACTGCACCCAGAACCAGCAGTCATGACGTGACTGCTTTCCATAATTGCCGGTCAATTTACTCTGCGCCTTTCTATACTAATGCATGACAACCATAGTCGGAATCAAGACCAGTGAAGGGGTCGTGCTGGGCTCTGACAAGAGGGCCAGCAAGGGCTTTTTCATCGGGAGCAAGATAACGCAAAAGATAGCCAAGATAGACGACACGCTTGCAGTCGCAATAGCGGGTCAACTGTCCGATGCAGAATACCTGATCAAGATGGCAAAGGCCGAGCGCAAGCTGCTAGAGCTGAGGAGAGGGTTCCCGCTGACAGTCAAGGAATCATCGCGGCTCATCGCAAACCTCGCGTACTCGGGCTTGAAAAACTACCAGCCATATTTTGTTGAATTGCTGGTTGCAGGAGTGGACCAGGAAGGCGGCCACATCTATGCCGCTGACATGAGCGGCGCAATAACAAATGAAGACTTTGCATCTTCTGGCTCTGGCTCGCCAGTCGCGTATGGTGTGCTGGAGAGCACGTACCACAAGGACATCACAAACGAGGAGGCAAAGCAGATAGCTGCAAAAGCAGTGTCGGCAGCGATGGAGCGCGACCCGGGCTCTGGCAACGGCATCGACGTGCTGGTGATCCCAAAGCTTGTAGTGGAGGTTGCAAAGTAAATGGCCGAAGCAGGAGGATTCAACGCAGGAAGATACCCCTACTTTTACGGACCTGAAGGCCGGCTCGTGCTGGTCGACAGCGCGCTGGAAGCGGTAAGCAGGGGCTCGACAACAATAGGAATCAAGACACCGTCATTTGCGCTGATTGCAAGCCACATCAAGCCCATCAGGCCATTAGTGGACTCGGCAGAAAAGATATTCCAGATAGACGGCCACGTCGGCGCGACAGGGTCAGGCTACATCGGCGACATACTGCAGCTGATCGACGAATTGAGGCTGGAGGCACAAAAGCACAGGCTGAGCTTTGAGAGCCCGATAGACGTCGGCTCACTTGCAAAGCACCTGGGCTCGTACCTGCACAACTACACGATATATGCTGTCAGGCCGCAGGCAGCTTCAGTGATCATCGCAGGAGCAGACCAGACTGGAGTGCAGTTATACCAAGTGGATCCAAGCGGCACGTTCTTCAGAGGCTCGGGCTTTGCAATAGGCCAAGCGTCAGATTCCGCGCTCGACGTCATACAGCGCGAATACAGCGCCGACATGACGGTAGAGCAGGCAGTCAGTCTGAGCAACAAGGCGATAGAAAAGGCACTAGGCGAGCGGCCGGTAGTAGAGATAGGAGTGGTCAGCGCGCAAGACGGAAAATTCCAGATGCTGCGCTAGCTTTTTTTCTGCGCGGCAATCGCAGCCGTTTTTAATCCGTCTGGGCGCCTCCATTTGTTTGCCCAGCGGGCCAGCTCTTTTATTATCACTTCAAGCTCCCTTGCCTGCACGGTCATGCTGTACTCCACCCTTGGCGGAACCTCGGGGTAGATCTTTTTCGTAACTAGTCCTTCGCGCTCTAGCTCCAAGAGCCTTTCAGACAGTACGGTGCTGCTGATGCCTGCAAGCAACCTTTTTAATTCGTTAAACCTGATGACTTCCTTTGTGCTAAGGTTCTTCAGGATGTGAAGCGACCACCTTCTGCCAAGCAACTCCCATACGTCCACCACCGCGCAGGTGGCGTTTGCCTTTCCGTCCATCGGTTCGTCTGCCATACCTGGTAGTAATAATGGACTTGCTAATAAAATTATTGCATCATCGCAGACCTTCTGCCGGCCTCAAATGCTTCAAAAATGCAGTCGCGGAAGAATGAGGCTGCCTCTTTTCCTTTAGCCCTGTAGCCAAGCCACAACGCAGCCATTACCGCATTGGCAAGCTCTTGGCGCTCCTTGTCGCTTCCATCTGGCCAGATCTCGGCCAGCTTTTCAGCCATGCTATGCTCTGCCCTAGGGATGGAATCAACAAAATTGATTATCTCTTCTCTGTTTTCTTCAAGGTATTTCACTAGCCGCCACATTGCGGATGGATTTGCAATATTCAGATATTAGTTCTTTTGAGGCTGCTGGGCATTGACTACCTTTCTCCCTTTCTGATGAGCGTTCCTATAATGATCCTGTATCTCGTCAAAATCGTCAATCCTAAAACCACATACCAGACACGTATGCTCTTCCTGACTCTTACCTGGGACAGACATTAGGTGTTCTTCAAATTATACTACAATTGACTATTTACAGGTTCATATGCAATTCGTGCTCAATAGAGTTGGAAACCTGTTGAAAGCAGCAATGACAACATATAGAGAATTTTCAGCCTTGTGTTAAATAACATGATATGCTGCCATAACAAATGAGCAGTAGCCAAAAAGCAAGGATTCTGGTAGTTGATGACGAACCAGACCTCACCTTGGTTATCAAGTATGGGCTTGAAAGCGCTGGATATTTGGTAGATGCTTTTAATAATCCAGAACAAGCCTTGTCCCACTTCAAGCCAGACTATTATGATCTCATGTTATTTGACGTACGGATGCCAAAGATCAATGGCTTTCAGCTGTATAGAGAAATCAGGAAAATAGACAGCAAAACCAAAGTGTGCTTTATGACTGCATTTGACATCTATTTGAAAGAATTTGAGAAAATATTTCCAAGCTATGACATAAAGTGCTTCATAAAAAAGCCAATCAAGATAAAGGACTTGCAGGCAATGGTGAAAGGTCAGCTAGAAAATAATCCAGAAAGTCCAACCTGATTAATCCTACCCGCGTTTTAAATATCATCCAACTAAATAGTTCTTGGATATATGGATAGAATAGCGGGGAAGTGCGAGTGCAGTGATTGCGCGTCCCATTCGCTGGCAGACTGCGTCAACAATAGATGTAGCTGCTGTGATTTGGAAGACGCGTTTGCCATATTGAGCAGGCAGGAAAAAAGGCGGTTGTTAATTATCTAGCCGATCCACGTCCTTGATAAATGTAGAATGCTTAC
>JAJPHX010000129.1 GCA_021325075.1 Nitrososphaeraceae archaeon
CAGTTCTACCACGGCCATACGTTCACAGGCCACCCTGTTGGCTGCGCCGCCGCGCTGGCAAATATCGAGCTTTACGAAAAACGTAACCTGATGCAACAAATCAATGCAAATGCAAAGTATGTAGGGTCAAGATTGCGCGAATTTGCAAAATCGCCGATAGTTGCAGACATTCGGCACAAGGGGCTGCTGGCAGGCATAGAGCTGGTAAGAAATGGCAAGCCAATCGTCATGCTGAAAAATAAAGAGAGGATAAACTATTTTGTAATGCACGAGTCATTGAAAATGGGCGTGCACCTTCGACCTCTCGGGAACATCATGATGGTAATCCCTCCGCTGGCAATCGGGAGGGATGATCTTGGGAAGGTCATGGACGTCCAGCTTGAGATATTGAGAAAGGTGGAAAAGTTATCTCGCTAGCTGCCTGAGCTCCTTGTACAATGTGGCCTTTGAGACGCCGAGGTTCTTGGCTATCTTTGATTTTGAGTGGTTCTCTGCAAGCAGCGTGATGAGTTGGTTCTTGTCTATTACTTTTTGAGGCCTACCAATGTCCTTTCCACCTGCTTTCGCTCTTTCCATTCCGTCCTTTGTCCTCTGGACCAGCATTTCACGCTCTCGTTCTGCGACCCACGTCAAGATACCGATCATTAGCTTCCTGACACTTGGCTCAGTAGTCTGGAGGAATGCTTCTCTCGGTGAGCAAGAAATGAGTGGTGCATATTGTTCCACTGCCTTTATTGCGTCAAGCGTATCCCAGAAGGTTCTGCCAACACGGGATAATTCGTAAACCAGAACCGCGTCGACTCCTGACGTTTTGATCAGTTCGAGCATTTCCCGAAATCCATGTCGTTGGGTAGCGGGGATCTTGCCGCTGACTGCAGAATCTTCGAAAAAGTCAAGGATCTGGTAATTATTTTCTTGGCCCCATTTTTCAAGTGCCATCTTTTGGTTTTGCACCGTCTGCTCTTCAGTGCTTACCCGCAGGTATGCAAATACGTATTTCATGAATCCAACTGTATGGCATAACTTAACAGGGGCATTGTCAAAAAAGTGCGATAAAGTGTTCAAAAAGGGTAGTGGCAATAAATGAACACTTGCGTCGATTAGTAAGCAAAAGTAAAGGTAAAAAAACGGGTCTATTTTCTGAACAGTCTAACAAAGGAACCCTTTTTGAACACTTTTTTGCAGGCGCACAAATGGCGGAAATCGCCATCATTGCCTGCCGATGAACTGCAAGAACCGATCTATCAACAATTGGCAGTTTTTGTCAGTCCGGACCCCCACTTTTCGTCGCCAAAATGATGAAAAAACAATAGACGGCCAAGCACAATTAGCTGGCATAAGAACCCGGCGAAAATCATTGGGCAAGCGATGTCGACTGCTTACCCATTTCTGTTACCAAAAAGTGGTTTTTTGCAGTATATTTCTAAACTCGAATTTTGAAATATCGTGCTCAGAATGATAGTTGTGAACCAAAGTTTTAATTACCAGTTTACAACATCGACTGACAAAATGTCAGATCTGGCATTTATCCGCGATTACATGCAAAAAGTCCTTGCTGGCGGCTCAATCACCTTTGAAGAAGCCCAGCAGTTGCTGGCTACCAGTAATATCATGGCTCTTGCTGAATGTGCCAACACCATCACCAGGACCTTTAACGGCGATACGGTGGATGTCGAAGCCCTGATAAACGCAAAATCCGGCAAGTGCCCGGAGGACTGCTCGTTTTGCGCGCAGTCGACATTTTACGATACTGGCATTTCAAAGTATCCGTTGCTTCCCGCTGAAACGATAATTGAAAATGCAAAAAAAGCCAAGGAAGCGGGGGCGACAAGTTTCTGCCTTGTTTGCGCCTACCGGTCGCCTCCTGAAAAGGACTTTCAGCAGATATGCGACACGATAAGCGAGATCAGATCAAGAGTAGACATAGAGGTTAACGTGTCGCTCGGGTTCATGACACCAGAAAGAGTGGGCAGGCTAAAAGAGCTTGGAGTGAAGCGCTACAACCACAACCTTGAAGCCGCAGAGAGCTACTTTTCAAAGATATGCAATACTCACGACTTTGCAGACAGGGTCAACACTGCGAAAATGGTGAAAGAGGCAGGGCTGGAATTATGTTCCGGCGGCATAATTGGCATGGGCGAAAGCCCAAAGCAGAGGCTAGAACTGGCGTTCTCGCTTGCGTCCTTGAATCCTGACGAGGTCCCGATCAACATCCTCATGGGCAGAGAAGGAACCCCTATGGCAGGCTTTGAGCCGATTGATCCACTTGAGGCCATCAAGACCATCGCAGTGTGGCGATTCATAATGCCAAAGACGATACTAAAGATTGCCGGCGGACGCGAAGTGCACCTCAAGGACAACGAGAGGCTGGCCCTCAAGGCAGGCGCAAACGGAATAATCACCGGTGGCTACCTCACGACTGGAGGGAACGCGCCAAACAAGGACATTGCGATGATAAAAGAGATTGGCCTCAAAGCATAAAACCGACTTTGTAAAAGAAAGCCTGGCTTCTCTCGAAAAAAGCGATCTTTACCGACGCATGAGAACAGTCGTAGTCAAGGGGCCGACGGCACTGGTCGATGGAAACGAGGCCGTCCACCTCTGCTCAAACGACTATCTAGGGTTATCTCAGAACAAGCAAGTCATCAAGGAAGCCATCGAATCGTTACAAGAAATCTCCCAATGCAGCTCGAGGCTCATTGCCGGCAACCACCCAGAGATTACGAAACTTGAGGAAATGCTTGCGGACCATAGAAAGACCGAATCTGCGCTTGTCTACCCGACGGGATATGCCGCAAACCTAGGGGCAGTTACTGCGATTGCAGACAAGAGATCTACGATATTTAGCGACGAGTTGAACCATGCAAGCATAATAGACGCATGCCGAATGAGCGGCTCCACAGTCAAGGTGTTTAGGCATAACGATACTGATCACTTGGAGAACCTGATAAAACACATACACGGGAGAAAAATCGTGATAACTGAAGGCATTTTCAGCATGGACGGCGATGCATCAAGGCTGCCGGAAATCTGTACCGTGACCAAAGAGCACGATGCGATAACTATAGTTGACGACGCCCACGGGGATTTTGTCACCGGCCCAAACTTTGCGGGAATTCCTGCTAAGCTCGGAGTTGATGTAGACCTACACATTAGCAGCATGAGCAAGGGTCTTGGATGTTTTGGCGGCTATGTTGCCACGACAAAACCATTGAGAGATCTGCTGATAAACACATCAAGGCAGTTCATCTATACCTCTGCGCTGCCTGTACACCTCTGCTCCGCGGCAATTACTGCAATGCCTCTGGCAAAGAAAGGCAACCTGCAAAAAAAGTTGCAAAAGAATATCGATCACTTTTCAACTGCGATGAAGAGAATTGGCTTTACGCTTGGAGACTCTACAAGCCAGATAATCCCGGTGATGATAGGCCAAGAAAGAGCTGCAGTAGAGTTTTCAAAAGAGCTGCTAAATGTAGGGGTGTTCGCGCAAGCAGTGCGGTATCCTACAGTCAGGAAAGGGTCTGCGCGCCTCAGAGTATCGCTTACTGCAATGCATGAACAAAAACACTTGGATGTTGCCATTGGCGCATTTGAAAAAGCTGGCAAGAAAACAGGAATTATTTAGATATGTTTCTAAACTCGAATTTAGAAACAAAGTTAATTAACATGAATGTGTGATTAGCAGTGTGCCTGCAAAGGAATTTGCGTTCAAACTAAAGATGTCTGAGGAAGAAGGGAAAGAGCTTGCGATGTACCTGAATTCTCTTTCGCCTTCCGATCTGCTATTTGGCCTGCGCTTTGCATACAACCGCCAGACGGCTGCCGCCGGCGGATACTTGATGCCTGGCAGAAAGAGCATGGTGAAAAGGGAGACGCTTTCGCTTACGCAGGATCAGGCAAGGTGGCGCCTCAACAACTGGAAGGCGATGATACGGACGTACCGCGAAAAGGGATACAGCTACCCTACGATATCAAGGATAAAAAAACAGGTTCAAAAGATCGCTAATCAAAAATAAGGAAAAAGGAGAGGCTAGTAGCCTGCTGCCTCTAGGTTCTTTGGAGCGGTTGCAGTAGTCGATGGGAGATCCGGGAACTTGTTCTTCATGTTCATCTCCACTACGGCGCTTGCTTCTTCCATTATCCTCATCGTGTCTTCGCCTCCGCCTGCAAAGCTGCCGATTTCTCCGCTTGGAATCTGTCCCGAGTCTGTGATGATGTTGCCAAGCAGGTCTGAAATCTGCGAGAATGACTGATCCGCTTCTGGCATCATTCCTGTCAGGCCGCTCTGCAATCCCTTTATCACGGACATTGCCGGGCTCAGCGTAACCACTACATCTCCAAGTTCTGTTATCGTGTTCAGTCTGAGCTGTATCTGTTCAAGCGCCAGCTTGGCAGAAGTCACCATCTTGTTCATCTTGCGTATCTGCGACAGCTCTCCTGACAACACCCTTGCGTGCGAAGCGTCGTGGCTTTGCATCGCAAGCACTACCCGCTTGAAGATTACCTGATCTTTTTCCTGCATCCTTCCAGATATTGAATCAAGTTTCGCTATTTGCATTTGCAGCTTTTTCTGTGCTTCTTCTATTCTTGGCTTCAGCGGAGCCTGAGGCTTCATGCCCTCGAGCAACCGATGACCAACGCTTTCCCCTTGTGGCTTTACCCACTTGTTATCAAATGGCATTCTTACTATTAAGGCACCTAGCATCATTTTCGATAAAGAACTAAAAGCAGGATTGTACTGCAGCTACCTGTAACCGCGGTAACAGACCTCCGCGGTTACACATGTTATAGAACAGTCTCACAAACACCATAGACCTTATCCTTTAGACAAGTTTTTTAAAGGCTGCATCTGGGGTACCATTGTAGATGATAAAGGAGAAGATCAAGGTCAACAATCGCAATTACAACGTTACCATCAATGAGCAGACGCAGATGTATGCGATGAGACTGCGAAGGCTGTACCAGCAGAGCTACAGCGACATGGACAGCTTTGACGAGGTCAGCTCCGAGATCTCCTCCACAGTCAGCAACCTCCTAAAGCACGCCGTGTCACCGGAAGTGAAGGAAGACGACATGGACGGCGTGATCCAGCAGCTGCTAAAGATGTACGAAAAGGCCGCCAAAAAATAGCCCAGAAAAACATCTAAATAGCAATCGAGAGCGCCCAATACTCGTATGGACGCCCATGCCATCAAAAAATGCATCAACCCTTCCTGCGGTTTAACTTTTGAAATTACAAACGACATTTACAGATGCTCCTGCGGCTCGCTCCTTGACATAAAGTACAGCAAAAAGCCAAGCCGCGATCTTGTAGAAACGTTCTATCAGAGAAGAAACCACGGCGGCAACATCTACAACGAAAGCGGCGTCTGGCGCTTCCGCGACCTTATCAATTTCGCAGGGATCGACACCGAGAACTTTGAAGAATGTGCGAGGGTGCTCGTGTCGCTTGACGGCTCTGAAGGCAGGCTCTCAAAGCCGTACAGGATGAGCAAGGCGGCGGACTATGCAGACATGAACCATGACTCGTTTTTGCTCCAGCCGGAAGGCTACAATCCATCAGGGTCGTTCAAGGACAACGGCATGTCAACGGCGGTGACACACGCCAAGATGCTTGGAGTGAAAAAGATAATCTGCGCGTCCACCGGCAACACTTCAGCTTCTGCCGCAATGTATGCGGCAAATGAAAATATTGAATGTGACGTCTACATTCCAAAAGGCGAGATTGCGCCGGGCAAGCTCGGCCAGGCGTTCCAGTTTGGTGCGCAGGTAATACAGGTGCAGGGCAACTTTGACGATGCCCTTGCAACATCGCTGAAAAACGCCAAGGAAACAGGCGGATATACGGTCAACTCTGTCAACCCTTTTCGAATAGAGGGCCAAAAGACGATCATCTATAGAGTATTGGAGCATCTCAACTGGAATCCTCCTGACTGGATTGTCTATCCAGGCGGCGCCCTTGGCAACACGTCAAGCTGTGGCAAGTGCTTGATAGAGCTGTACGAATGGGGCTGGATCAAAAAAATTCCAAGAATGGCAATAGTGAACGCGGAAGG
>JAJPHX010000168.1 GCA_021325075.1 Nitrososphaeraceae archaeon
AAATCACTGACACAAGAGTTCTTTGATTTCCTCAAGACCTTTGGCGTAATCGGACTTGCGATAGCATTCGTTATTGGAGCTGCAGCTTCAAAGCTGGTGACAGCACTCGTTGCTGACATCGTAACTCCTCTTGTGGGACTGTTTTTGCCAGCTGGTGACTTGAAAGCAATGCAAGCCAATGTCACAGGAACATCAGGAGCAGTTTCAGAATTCAAGTACGGAGACTTGATTGCAAACATCATTGACTTTCTCATAATAGCATTCATCGTATTCCTTGCGTACAAACAGTTGTCAAGGTACAAGATGGTAGAGGATAAGACAAAACCAGCTAGCTAACAGGTCGGTGCACAAAGTCGCCATGCCCTAGCGCTTTACTATCTACCTGACCATCTTCCATCACTACATTACCTCTCACTATTGTCATAACCGGCCAGCCTGCCATCTTCCATCCGTCATAAATGGTATAGTCAGAATATGACTGCAAGAGTTCTGGCGTGACTGTCTTTTCAAGCTTCAAATCGACTATCGTCAGGTCTGCGTCAGAGCCCTGCTGGATCGTGCCTTTCTTGGGATACATGCCAAAGATCCGGGCAGTGTTGTAGCTGGTGACTTCGGCTACCCTTTCGATGCTTATCCTGTCCTGATTTACGCCTCGGCTCAGCAGCACCGGCAACATCGTGGCAATGCCCGGAAAACCTGCAAGGGCAGACCAGATGTCGCCCTGCCCCATCTTCATGTCAAGCCTGTTTGCAACATGGTCAGTGCCGATTGTGTCGATCACCCCGTTTCGAAGGGCAGACCAGATGCTCTGCCTGTCGCTTTTCGACCTGATGGGCGGCACGACCTTGCCTGTAATGTTGTTGAAGTCAGTCGTATGGGTAAGGTAGTGCGGGCATGTCTCGATGTAATAGTTCGACCTGCCTTTTTCTTTTTGCGCAAGGATTGCGTCCAGTGCCGCGTTTGAGCCGATGTGAACGAAATACAGGTTGGCTCCTGACTTTCTGCCGAGCTCTGATACCTTGGCGACGCTCTCTGCTTCTGACAGTGGCGGCCTGCAATCAGACCATGCCCCCAAGCCTGCCATGCCTTTTTCCTTGCCCCTATGCATGCGCTCAGAACACATCGCCGCGTTTTCCGCGTGCACCAGTATTGTTGAATGCACTTTCGAGCCTTCTCTGACTATAGAGGACAAGAGCTCGTCTGTCATATCGACCTCTCCATCTTTGATGCTGTGAGCGCCCGGTTCTAGGTCCATGTAGATATGGTTAAGGTCTGCGCCAAGGTTCATGTAGATTTTTAGCGAATTGACGCCTATCTCTTTCAGGTAAGGGATGTCCTTCACCTGCTCGGGCCTGAGTATCGAGGCGTGGATTGAATAATCGATGTAGTGGCTGGCCTTGCTTGCCTTTAGCTGTTTTTCGATGTTGCGATAGCTTTCATACAGCCTGAGCATCCTGAGCATCGTGGTGACTCCTCCTACCGCGGCCGACCTTGACTCTGTCCTTGCCGCCTCGTCAATTGGGGTATAGACGCCATAGTGCACGTGCGGGTCTATTGCGCCGGGCAGGACATACCTACCATGTGCGTCAATCTTTCTTGACGCGGAGATGTTGGTAGGAGAATTTGTCAGTGCCTTTATCTTGCCGTCCTCTATCATGATGTTGGTTTCAACTATGCCGACCTTTGGAATGACGGCAGACGCGTTTGTGATCAGGATGTCGCACGAATTCTGCATCTAGTCTTTTCTAGGTTATCATGAAACTCGTAATATGCTTTTGCCGTATTCTTTAGTTTTATATTGGGATCTATTAGCCCAAGATAACAAAGGGCTGGTAGTTCAGGGGTAGTAATGCTCGCTTCGCAAGCATGCTGGCAACAGCATCAGCCAAAAGAGCGAGAGGTCGTGGGTTCAATTCCCACCCAGTCCACCTACTTTACGCGGCTGCTTCACTCGCACTTTTTGAATTCATTTTTGGAGAAATGGATCCATAAAATTAGGAAGTCCTAGCACAAAAAATGTACTTTTTGGATCCATTCTTGGAACCATAAAAGCGTCAAGAGCGACAAGCTGCGGTTCCACATGAGAGAGTCATGGATCCATCACTTTTTTCAATGGATCCATTGCTGATGAGGCGGTCCTATTTTGTAATTTTGGAAATTGTATAAAATGCCAAATATTCGCCATTTGGCTGGTTTGAATAGTCGAGGTACATCCTTCATAAATTCAGGCTTCTAGGCTTTAACTAACGCTCAAGGCAAGAAAGCATAAGTAGACGCATCTCCGTCCTTTCGTAGGTTTTATTGGCAGAACGAAAGAGAAAGTATCGAGTATTTGCGTCCCCGGACTTTCTAGGTATTTTCAATGCTTTGGCAGATAACGACCCAATAAAACAAAGGATTAATGATGTAATGGATGAAATGAAGCACGATAGAAATCTAGGTGACTATATCAAGAAAAAACCATGGCCGGAAAAATATGTCAAAAAACACGAAGTAACCAACCTTTACCGTAGAGAAATTGGTGGAAACCACCGGCTGATCTACACGATCAGAGGAAGAAAAGAAGACAAGGTTTACCAGCTGTTGGATCTGCTGACGCACAAAGAATACGACAGGCTGTTTGGTTATTCTACGACCTAAAGCTCGATTGATTCTTCTAGCGACTTTCTTGCCCTGTCTCCTTCTACAAATATCCAGACAATAGAGCCGTCTCTGTTTTGAGTGATTTTGTTAGACTTTTCTAAATAAGCTAGGGCCACACGAAGTGTACCATACTGCACTCCCCTTGGCAACGCCTTCCACAGCTTTGTCTTTGATCCAAAGTATTGCTCCTTTCCGATGATATCTTCAATCATTTCCAAAGTATCAAGTCGGGGCATGATCTTTCTTTTTCTTTCCTGTATACTGGGAAGGCTTTTTTTCGTCTTTGCTATCTTTGGTCGTTTCTTTAGCGTACTCACTTTAGATTGCCCTTGCATACATAGTTAGAATTAGAAGTATTTATAGATTAACATGTATATACATACTTGTATATTTCTACATGAAAATGACGCTTCTTCCGCCACTTCAGAATGACTGGTAGAATTCAGTTCTTTAAAATTAGAACGTAAGCGTTTTGAGTGAGCATCCTGTTCAGGCAATAGAGTGCATGCTGGCCAGGTTGATCCTGTATTAGATAATAGCAAATGTAGATCGCTTATTAGTATCGCCGATAGTACTTGGAATCCGATACTTACTCATCAGTTTCTTCAATCATCATATTACATGGGGTAAGTTGCAACTGATAAAGCAGGTTTTTCAATATCATTTGTCTCTTCTACCATCATCCTTATCTGATACTATTTTGCGACCATTGATTAGGTTAGGCAATCGCGACCAATTTGATTTTAGAATTGGTCATACAAGAACCCTTAATAGAATAACCTTCGTCAATTGCTTAACATGAGTTACGAGCAAACCCGAAGTGAGATGGAAAAGACATTTGGAACCATGCCCGGGTTCTTTCAGGCAGTTCCAAAAGACGTGATGACGCAAATGTGGCCGATAATGAAAAAATACATCTTTGGGCAGTCTTCTATTCCTCCAAAATACAGGGAAATGATAGGTCTGGCAGTTGCAGCCGCGCTGAAATGCCCATATTGCGAAACTTTCCACAGGGGAGCCGCACAAATGAACGGAGCTACAGAAGAAGAGCTTGCTGAAGTAGGCGTTCTCGTTGGCCAGACATCGTTCTGGAGCTCTATACTGCATACGCAGAATTACGACTTGAATACTTTCATGAAAGAATTCCAAGCAATGGGAGAGTATGCGGCAAAACAGCAACAAGTATCGGCTCACTGAGCCTCCTTTCTTTCTGTATATCCTTCGTTGCGAATCCCTTACGGGGTAAGATATGTTTTTTCAGTCACACAGGGCAAGACTACCTCATCAAAACTCTTTGCAAAGACATCATGGCTTCCAATCCCATAATAATCCATGATCTGCCGCAGGGTTGGCTCGTCAATACTCATCTTTGTCATTTTGCGCCAACCTCAATTTCCCGCAACGCAGGGGCAACACGCTTGCCCAGAAGGTCAATGGCGCGCATCACCCTTTCCTGCGATAGCGACCCCGGATCCATCTGAAAAGTAACGCGGGATATTCCGCCAAGTGCCTTGCTGTGTCTGATTATCTTTTCCACTACCTCGTCAGGGTCTCCG
>JAJPHX010000177.1 GCA_021325075.1 Nitrososphaeraceae archaeon
AACCCTGTCACATTTAGAGTATCTTGCACCATGCCACCTTCTTTTGATGGGCTGTAGGCAAGCAGCAATTTCGTCTTGGTGCTATCTATCTCTAGGTGAATCAGGCCGCCGGTGGAATTGCGGTCGGTTTGTGTTATCTGGCCGTCAATGCACTCGGCATTCTGTTGAGTACAGTTGCTTGCATTTGACGGGATGAATTTTACCATCACTCTTTTGAAAATGCTGCCATGTTCTTGCATGAATATCACCGCGGCTCCGGTTCCCTTCTCTACATTCCAGCCAGAAATAAACGCGGTAACAGTGGTGGCGTTATTTTCTAGGTTCTGGTAATTTACAGCCTTCACAAGGACTCCGCGCGATACTGCTTGCCCTTCATCTTTGGAAAGGACAAATCTGGCAGTATAGTCTGATAGAGATATTTTCTGCTTGCTTGTGGGGTACGGCTGGACATCTACAAGTCTTAACAGATACCCGTTAACTGCCTTCGTGGATAAATCAGCACTTCCGCTTCCCCTGATGGTCAGGGTAAAGTTGCCGGCACTTTTGCCACCTGACGCATTAAAGCTAACCAATACTGAAGCCTGTCCCTCCCATACGCACGTAACATCTGAAGGGCAGCGAGAGTCTTCCGTTATATTGACGAATTTTATAGCAAGTTCAGATGACTGAAAATATGCACTCTGGTTAATCTTGAGATCAAATGGCTGTCCAATTTCAACAGGGACCGCCGGATATGCACTTTCATATGACATTGTTGGAATAACAGCATTGAATTGAGGCAGCAGCAAAGTTGCGATGGCTATCATAGCCACCAAAGATAACGAACCAACGCGAATGCCTGTCTTGCCATCCAATGTACCTACATGCGCCTTACACCGGAATATATTGACAGTGGATGATTACTCTATAGTACTGCTTCATTGAAAGCAATCCCGATCCTCTCCAACCATTTGATATTGTCGGTTATTCGCGTTTTCCTGCTTGCCATCTTGTAGTTGAGCCAGCATTCCGTGACCGTGTCTTTCACAGATAGACTGCAGCTGAAATTTTATTTATCATCCTAGTGGCTAAAGCATTGCGGCAAAGCTTCTTACCACTTCTGTCCAAGCATTGCCAATGTTTTCTCTGTTGTAGCCGCCTCCGCCAAGCGCCAATATCCTGCCCTTGCAGTGCTTATGAGACAATCTATGCAAAATATCAGCTGCATGTCTGTGCGCCTTTGCAGTATATCGCAGGTGCGTTATTGGGTCGCCAGCTAGGCTGTCTGCGCCGCACTGGAGTATTATGAGCTCGGGCTTGCAGCTGTCCACGAACTGCTCGATTCTGCCAAACGCTGCAATAAAGTCATCGTCGGTCGCCTCAGGCTTCAGAGGTATGTTGAGCTTGGTGCCTGCGGCGTGCCCTGTGCCAGTTTCACCTGCCGATCCCGTGCCGGGATACAGATATCTACCGTCCTCGTGGATGTCTGCAAAGAACAAAAGCGGGTCGTCTTCAAATTCATAAAAGACTCCGTCACCGTGGTGCGCTTCAATGTCTACATAGGCTATACGCTTTAATCCATATTTTTTCCGCGCAGCAATTATCGCTACGCCGATGTCGTTGAACACGCAAAAGCCTCCTGCAGTGTCGCGTCTTGCGTGGTGCAGGCCGCCAATCGGGTTGAACGCGTGTTCGACTTTCCTGTCCGCCCTGTCCCTGCCGGCCACCACCATGTCAAGCGCTGCCAGAGTTGTGCCGACCACATATAGCGACGCTTCAAAGACTCCCTTGAACGCCGGCGTGTCGCCCCTGTCAAGCGGCACCCCGCCGTGCTTGCTAGCCGCCTTGACCAGCTCGACATATTCTTTGTCATGAAATGACAGCGCCGCCAGCTCGCCTGCAAGCTCTGGCTCTTCAGCTACGATGTTGTCAATATTTTCGCTCTGCAATTTCGACCAGAATGCATAGATCCTGTCAGAGCCCCAAGGGTGGGAGCTTCCAAACCCATATCGGGCAAGAGCCTCGCCGAAAAACACGGCAGTCTGGCACATATGCAGAGTAAAGGTCACAACTGCAAATAAATATTGAACATCTCTATACCAAAACGCATGTTCACCGGGATTGTCGAGGGCATGGCAAAGGTCAAGTCGGTCTCTAGGAGTAAAAATAGGGCTGACACTGTCATGAGAGTCCAGCTTGGAAGCAGGCTTGCACGCGGCCTCAAGGTTGGCGACAGCGTAAGCATAAACGGCGCCTGCCTCACGGTGGCAAAACTATCTAAAGGCGACGCAGAGTTTGAGATGGTTGCCGAGACTATCAGAAGGACTAACCTTGGCCTAGTCAGGCCCGGCGATGAAGTGAACATCGAAAGGTCCATGAGGGTAGGCGACAGGCTTGAAGGACATTTCGTGCTGGGTCACGTGGACGGCACCGGGACTATCGAAGATATTGTCAAGATGCCATCTGAGACCAAGCTCTGGATAAAGCTTGATAATGAGGAGCTTGCCAGATCGGTGGTACCGAAAGGCTCGATAGCAGTGGACGGCATCAGCCTCACGCTGGTGGACGTCGAGGGCGAAAGAATATCAATATCGCTCATCCCTCATACCCTTGGCATGACGACCCTTGGCGCAAAGTCAAGAGGCAACAAGGTAAACATTGAGACAGATATCCTTGGCAAGTATGTCAACAGCAATCTACCAAAAATCTAGTAGCAACCATAATTTTAGTAATCTTTTAATAACAACAAATGGCAAAATCATCTATTGTCTCTTACTGAAGCAATAGCTGCCGTCAAGGCCGGCAGGTTTGTGCTGGTCCATGACGACAAGGGGCGGGAAAACGAGATAGATATGGTAATTGCCGCCGAGCATGTAAAGCCGCAACATGTCGCTGCCATGAGAAACGACGCCGGCGGCCTCTTGTGTCTTGCGATAGCCAACGAGATTACCTCAAAGCTCGGACTGGTATACATGCACGACATGATAGCAGGGATGGGCAAGGTAAACCCGGTATTCACAAAGTTGACAGAAGGCAAGGCGGCGTACGGCGACAAGCCGTCATTTTCAATAGCCGTCAACCACCGCGACACGTACACCGGCATCACTGACAACGACAGGGCGCTTACGATATCAAAGATGGCAGAGGTCTGCAAAAGCATCGACGCCGGCGGCATAGAATATTTTGTAAAAAACTTTATGGCGCCAGGCCACGTGCCGATACTGATTGCATCAAAGCGCCTGCTGCATGACAGGATGGGCCACACCGAGCTATGCGTGTACCTGATGCAGCTTGCAGGCATGACTCCGGCAGTTGCCATCTGTGAAATGATGGACTCTAAAACTCATAGGGCGCTTTCAGTCAAAGACGCCCAGCAATACGCGGATAAATCCGGCATACCGCTAGTTGACTCAAGCGAACTCAAGGCTCACGCCAAGGTGGCATAATTGATACAGATAGCAATGGTTGTCTCCGAGTTTAACAGCGAGATCACGTACAAAATGCTTGAAAAGGCAAGGGACCACGCCGGCAGGATAGGGGCAAAGGTGAGCTACGTTCTTTATGTCCCCGGCTCGTTTGACATGCCCCTTGCAGTCGAGCGGCTGCTCAAAAAGAGAAACGTCAATGCAGTAGTCACGCTTGGCGCAGTGATAAAGGGCGACACGCGCCACGACGACATCGTGGCTGAAAACGCTGCGCGGCTGATAGCCGACCTGTCGCTAAAATATGGAAAACCGGTGACGCTTGGGATAACCGGTCCGGGGATGACTATCGAGCAGGCAAGGGAGAGATCCGCGCTTGTGCCGGCGCGGGCGGTGAATGCAGCAGTCAATATGGTCATGAGGCTTAGAAAGCTAGAAAAGGCAGCGGGCGGGGGAACTGTGATAATAAATGATACAGCTGACAATAATTAGGATCGAGGGGTACGGCCCATGGACTCTCACTCTTGGGAGCGACAGGGAGGCGCAACTGCAGATGCTGCAGGCGAAAATCTATCATGATGTTCAAAGATTGTTCACCGAAAAGAACTGCATCGTCTACTTCAATAGGTTCGACGAATATTTCGCGATAACAAACGGTCTTGACGGCGCCGGACACAAAGAGATACAGCGCGAGCTTGCCAAGACATACAAAGACTTGAAGATGTCAATGGCTGTTGGCGCAGGCGTGACCGCGTTTGAGGCTAATATGAACGCGTACCGGGCAAGGAAGGAGGAAAAGGCATTGGACAGCGGCGCCAGAATCTTTGGCAGCATCCATGAGGCAGACACGGCCCAGGTGATGCACATCGATGTCGACAGCTCCACAAAGGTGGGAAACCATCTGTCGCCCTATGAAGTGACGTCGCTTGTGATAAAGATCTACAGCAAGCTGGCAGAAGAGTTCCTAAAGCACGACTCGCTCACGTTCTTCCTTGGCGGCGACAACTTTATGGTTATTTCAAATGGCGTTACAAAAGAGCAGGCAGACTCGGTGATAAAAAAAGTGACGGCTGGCATTGACATCAAGCTGAATTGCGGAATAGGCATCGGAAAAACTGGCAGAAAGGCAGCAGAAGCCGCGACAAAGGCACTTGACACTATTAGAGATTTGCGCCAAGAAGGAAAAATCCAGCCGATATATGAAATACGATGTCCATAGCAATAACTAACGCTAGCCTGCTTTTGGGCAAGGATCTCGACCATGTTGATCGCGGCTACATTGAAATTGAAAATGGGATCATCAAGGGCGCCGGAGCAGGAGACTACA
>JAJPHX010000045.1 GCA_021325075.1 Nitrososphaeraceae archaeon
AAGGCCGAATCAGAGTTCTTTGTAGACAACTCGGCGCTGGCCGGCTTTACCACGGAGCGCATCCTGTACATGGCAGTAAGGGAGCTCATCGAGAATTCGCTTGACTCCTGTGAAACTGCCCACATACTACCTAGAGTGTCCTTGTCGCTCAAGACGCTTGATTCTGCTAATGATTTGTGGACCATTACCTGCGAAGACAACGGCATCGGCGTACCGCCAGACAAGGTGCCGGTAGCAGTCTGCTCATTTCTGACATCGGGCAAGTATGTGGAAAAGCAGCAGCGCGGCCTCTTTGGCGTCGGATTAAAAATGATAGCCGCGTTTTCAACAAAAGACACTATTCATCCGCTCAAGGTCTGGTCAAAGTCAATCGAAGAGGGATCAGAGTATTACTTTGAACTCCGAACCGATATTAGCACAAACAGGCCAATTGAACTGGCCAAAAGGAAAGTCAAGGAAGACGAGGGCAAGATAGCAGGCGAATCCGGCTTTAGGGTCGAAGCAGTGCTCCGTGCAAGGCTTTCCCCGATTACCAGAAACAACATCAAAAACAAAATCAATGAATACATCAGCCAGACAAGCGTTGTCAACCCTTATGCCATAATTGAATTTGAAACGGATGAAGGCAAGGTTACGTTTGATCGAAGAACCGAGGTAATGCCGCAGCCCGCCAGAGAGGTATTGCCACATCCTGCAGATATGGATCTCCAGACTCTGAAGAAAGCGATCATGAACTTTATGAACCAAAAGACCACGCTTCAGGGAGTTCTGGCTGCCTCATTTCAAAAGATGTCAAGCGAGAAGGCAAAGGAAATAATTACAAAGGCAGAAGTGGAGACCAAGCCGGCAGACAAGTACGACGAGCACGAGCTTATCCGGATAGTAGACGTATGCAGGCAGATCAACTTCCAGCAAGCAAACACGGATCACCTAAGTCCGATTGGCGAAGAGATATTGACCGCTGGAATGACTTCCGAGTATACAATTGTCACAAATAAAGAGGCTGTTCCTGCAGCAGAAGGCGCTCCCGAAGTCCAGCGGCCGCAAATCTCTGTCAAGGTGCTAAAGCCCTCGCTCACTGCTTATGCTTCAAGGACCTGCGTGGTCAACAACCGGCCCACGATAGTTGAATGCGGTATAGCATACGGAGGCGACATACCGTCGTTCAAGCTCTACAGATTTGCAAACAAGATCCCGCTGTTGTATGACGAAGGGTCTGACGTCGCAAAAGAAGTCGTTTCTGAAGTGGAGATAAACAAGATGGGCATTTCAAAAAAGGAGGTAAAGGAGCAGTTTGCAAACCCTGATGCAAAGTCAGACAGGGCCGTTGAATTGCTGCCACTGCACATCTTTTTCCACATTTGTTCTACAAAAATACCGTACAAGACCGCAGGCAAGGAAAGCATTGCCTCTGAAGGCGACTTGAAAAAATACATGAAGGCCTGTCTGTCTGAACTGTACCGCAAAGTAAGCGCGCAGATCCGAAAGGAGTTGCGCATGAAAGAAGCTGCAAGCAGGTTGAATCTGTACAAGCACTACATCCCGCTGATAGTAACTGCGATCTCTGAATCAATCAAAGTTGATTCTGGCAAGCTAGAGCAGGCATTTTCAGAGCTGGCCGAAAAGCACGTCAAGGGCGAGATAACCGGAGCAATGATCTCTGAAAAGGAAGACAGGATAACAGGGGAGCGCCTAGAGGAAGAAGCAGAAGAGGCAGTCGAGATCGACGGCGAAATGATCAAGCCAGACAGGGAGCAAATAGCCATCAACGCGGCAAGAAAGAAGGGCAAGATATCAAAGCCAAAAAAGAAAGAAATCCCTGAGACGCTTCAGAAAAATGATGATGCAGAAAACCAGACTACCCTTGACTCAGTAATTGACAAACAAAAGGTGAGGAAAAAGTAGATGCCAACAACAGACAAGCGCCACCAAGAAGTTATGAAAAAGATCAGGCTGATAATGAAAGACGTCAGCTCTGACCTCATGGTGTCAAAGACGATGCCTGTGCTCAACGTTCCAAAGGTGGGTTACGACAACACCGTCTGGAGCGAGGAAAAGAGAATGCTCACGATTGGCGACAAGACAGTCGGAATAAGCCCGGACAGCACCAAGAAAATTCCCACATTCGCTCAATATCTTGTGATGGCAAACGCAGTCCGCAGGCTGCTTGACGAGGAGATGGAGAGCACGATAAGGGGTATGTATTACGCTACCCTCAGCACTGTGGGCGACGAGAAGAACAAGCAAAAGTTCTGGACTGGGCAGGAAAATTCTGACGATGCGATCAAGGCCATTGAACTTTTGACAGGCGTGCCAAGGGAAGAGTTCTCTGTCACTTCAAAGCCAAAGGGCATGATCTCCGGGCCTATCACGCTCAGAGTCGGAGGTGACATCATTGACTGCAACCTTGGCAGCAGGGCTACTTCTCAGCTAATACCGACCAACATCCGCGACGTAGAGATAGTCAAGGTAAAGGCAGACTTTGTGATGGTGGTGGAGAAGGATACGGTGCTCAACAACATCCGCAAATCCGGCTTTATCCAGAAATACAACGCAATACTGCTAACGGGTTCAGGCGAGCCTGACAGGGCCACTAGAATGATGGTCAAGACGCTCAACGAAGAATGGAAAAAACCCGTAGTCGTTTTTGCAGACGCGGACCCGTGGGGCCTTGGCATCGCGCTCAGATACAAGATCGGAAGCGAGTCGCTGAGCTATGACAGTGACAGACTTGTCACGCCGGATGCTAAGGTGCTTGGTATGATGTTCTCTGATATTGAAAGGTACCACATACCGGAGGTTGCAAGGCTTGCGGCATCTGAGGAAGACCTCAACAGGGCAAACGACATGAAGAAAAAGCCTTGGTTCCAAGACAAGAAATGGCAAAAAGAGCTCGATATATTCTTGAAGAGCAAGGAAAAATGTGAGTTGGATGCTTTCTTCAAGCACGGCTTCAAGTACCTAGCCGAGGTATACCTGCCAGAAAAACTGCGCGAAGCAGGCGTTATCTAACATGATTTCACCCTGACCCACGTTAGGAAAAGTCAATTGCGCTTATATTTAATAAATCCACACAGTAGTGCCCTTTTTGCCAAACGTAGAGTTGATCAGGCTAGTCACCTGCCTTGCAGATTGCAGGTATCTAAAGTCGCTAGAGTCGCCAAACTGCACTACAAAAATGCCTGAGGAATTCCTGTTGATGAATACCTTGCTGCCATCATGCTCTACTCTTATCCCCTCATCGGCATCAAGGGCAGCCAGTCTTGCTGCCAGCTCACTTGCCTTGATTCTGGTGCCCCGGGGCATAGCGAGATAGCAATTTTGCAATGGTAATATCCTTTTGCAAAAAAGTTCTTTAACAACTACCCGATGTGAATCTACAGCTTGTCCTTTTTGTCGCTCGACCTTGCAGACGGCAAAGTCCTAAAGATCGGTGTTCGCGCCAGCAGACGGGCAAGGAGGCTCCGCCTTGTCTCCGGCATTTCCGGTGTAGAGGCAATAGTCCCTGTCAACTATAATGCCGGCGAGCTTGAAAATTTCATCGCAAGCAAGCGCGATTGGATAGCCAAAACGTCGCGATATTATGGCAAGCTAAAGGAGCGCTGCGGCGGGCACGATCCAGATACGATCTATTTTCTTGGAAGCAGGTACCGCTTTCATGTCGTGAAGGATG
>JAJPHX010000052.1 GCA_021325075.1 Nitrososphaeraceae archaeon
GAAGCACCGCTTTTTGCTTCAAGCGTGGCAAGCATTTCAAGGGGAGAGGGCTCCATCAGCTTGAAATTGAAGAGCCGGGCAGTCTCAAAGAACTTGTCCCTGACATAACTGATGTTAGCAAATTCCTCTGCTTCTAGGTCACGCATGCCGCGTGGAAGCTCTAGCTTCACACCAGTAGCCAGCAGCGCGTTAGCATTTAGATTTTGCGATGAACGTATAATAACAGTCGCCCGGATCAAGACCGGCATTGGCAGGCGGCTACAGGTACCTTGACCACATGACAGATGCGGTCATTGAAGCATACGGAAGTACGCTTGAAGAAGCTTTTGAAAATGCCGCCAAGGCGCTCAATGACACCATGATCGACCTAAAAGACATCAAGCCTGATAGGGAGGTCAAGATTGAAGCAAGAGGACATGACCTGCATGAGCTTCTTTTTGACTGGCTTGACAAGGTGATGCTGCTGCTCGTTGCAGATGGAATCGTGATGTCTGAATTTTCAGTCAGGATAAAGCAGGATGGGAATTATTCGCTTGAAGGTGTCGCAAAGGGCGAGTCACTGAACCTTGAAAAGCACCACTACAAGGTAGAGATAAAAGCAGTGACGTACCATGAAATGGAGATTACGCAGGAAGAGGGTAGAGTTACAGTAAGGTTCCTGCTTGATCTATAAAAAAACTTATTAAAACAGTCGCCCTCGCGACATTGAGAAGTGCATAGAGGATTATGCCAGAAGAGAAAATTAACGTAGTGGGAATAAATGTGCTAAAGCAGAACGGCGCCAACGTCGACGAGATAGTAAAGGGGCTTATGTCAAACGCATCAGTGGAATTTACCGCGTACTATTATTTCACCAACCTGCGCGCGCACTGCACCGGCCTTGAAGGTGAGGGCATCAAAGGCGTGATAGAGGACGCGCGCCTTGAGGACCTGAGCCACTTTGAGTCCTGCATCCAGAGGATCTACGAGCTTGGTGGAAGCCTGCCAAACGACGCGATGGAGTTTGTCAGGATGTCCGGATGCGAATTTCTGCAACTGCCATCTCCAACAACGAACCTGCCTGAAATACTAAAGAAATGCCTGGTAGCAGAGCAAGGGGCAATCGTGAACTGGAACAAGATGTGCAACCTGACGATGGGCAAGGACCCGGCGACTTATGACATTGCAAAAGATATCCTAAAAGAAGAAATCGAACACGAGTCGTGGTTCCTTGAGCTGCTCTACGGTAGGCCGTCCGGGCACATGAGGAGAAAGTTTGCCGGCGAGAGGCCGCACACCCGCAAGCACTCTAGGGCACTGGACGTATCATAAATTTTTTAAGAGCGCGGCCTAGGCCGTCGCTTCTTTTGCGTCTTTCTTGACGTATACATACTGCATTATCAGGCCCGCGATCACTGCGCCGACTATTGGGCCTACCCAGTATATCCAGTGAAAGTCCCAGTAACCTGAAATTATTGCCGGACCCAGCGTTCTTGCAGGATTGACGCTTGCGCCTGTCAGCGGGACACCTACCAGATGAATCAAGAATATCATGCCGCCGATAGCAATGCCTGCCATCCCAGCTGCAGCCTTTCTATGGACAGCTGCCATGAATATGGTCGTCACAAGGAAGAACGTGAGTATCATCTCAACAGCCACGCCTGAAGCCGCGCTGTGATTCAAGAGCTCGCTTGGTCCTCCTTGGGTGCCAAAGTTCACCTTGGCCCCGGCTACCGGCAAAATTGCCTTGTGCGCAGCTGCAGCGACAATCGCTCCTATTATCTGCGAGCCGATGTAGGCGGCGCCGTCCTTGATGTTGATGTTCTTTGTGACCATCATGGCTATCGTGACTGCCGGGTTGATGTGCGCTCCGGAGATGTGACCAAAGGCATAGATCATTAGACCTATTGCAGCACCGTGTGCAAGTGAAATCATGATTATGCCGTCAAGCGTCAACCCGGTTCCAAACAACACTGCAGCCATCGTGACGGACAGCGGACCAAAGAATACCAACGCAAAAGTGGCTATACCTTCAGCAAGCCATGCCCTAGGATTTACCAATACATGCCATTAGCCTTTAGATTTCTATATAAAAGCATCGAAAAATCATCCAAACCACTGCTCAAGCGACTGGCTGCGGTTCGATACCGACTTTTGGAGTTTGTCTAGCGTGCCGCTTACCCTGTCAGCGGAAAAGCTCTTCTCTACGCACAGAAAATCAAGCACTTTTTCGCGGTTGACCTCTCCAATGTCTATCCTGTCAACCTTTGGCACCTCTGGGTTGAGAAAGATATTCCTTATCTCCTGGTACGGCACGTCGGGCAGAAGGTGCTTTATCTTCTCTATATTCTCAAGCTTGCCGTTCTCTTTTACCATCTTGAGCGCAGTCTTGGGACCAATTCCGGGAAACCCGCCGGGGTTAAAGTCGGTGCCTATCAATATCCCGACGTCCACCAGCTGCTCTTGCGTCAGGCTGATTTCTTGAAGCACTCTTTCGTGCTCTAGCATCTCTGGCTCTACGTCGACGTACACATTCTTGTTTGGCACCTTGCGCTTGCCGCTGATGGCAAGGTTGCGCACCAGCTTTTTTGCGCCAAACAAAATAGAATCATAGTCTTGGCTGGCTGCTGCAAAAGCAAGGCCGCGCTTTGTAAGGTACGCTGCAGCTGCCTCCCCGTCTGACGGCGCTTGAATATATGGTATCCCAAGATAGGATAGCATCTTTTTCGACTCTTCAACCATCTTGTCCGTCAGGACAGCGGTGCGCTTGCCATACTTTTGCGCATCCTCCATCCTGCCTTCTTCAATGGCCAGCTGGTATTTTTCAGTGGCTTCTTTTTTCAGCTTGCTCCTGCGCTCTATCTCCGTAATCTTCAATTCGTTTGCCTTGCCGTCAAAGACATAGACTGGCTTGATGTTTTCCATTAGCAGGTTGGCGTTTCGGTAGAACAGGCCACTCAGGTGGCTTGTGACGTCGCCCTTGCTGTTCATAAGAGGCTCGCCGGTTGGCCCCCTTATGATGCTGAGGAACTGGTAGATCGTGTTGTAGGCGTCAATTGCAATTACCTTGCCTGACAGCTCGGACAGCTTTATCGGCGCAGGCGTCACCAGCGGCTTGAGGTCTAGACCCATTTCCTGTTATCCCACAGATGATGGCACCACAAAAACTTTTAACTTTTCAGGTTATCAAGCAAAAAGAAGGCTTTTTACATCGACAAAGCAAAAAATGATTTACTGCTTGTAGTTCTTTATCGTATGGGCGATCCACTCGACGTCTTGTTTTGTCTTTGCAAGGCGTCCGATTTTTATGCAGTCGCGGATGTCCTTTGACTTGAGCTTTGTCCACACAGCGTCCGCTATTGCGGCGGCGACTTCAGCCGGGATTCCTTCGCGCCCAAGGATATGGACGCACACTTGCTGAAATGAACCAAAGGAGTACTGCTTGAAATGGAGGACCACGAATCTTGACAGTAGCGGAGTGAGCATCCTGTCGGTGCCGTTGCTTGTGGCAAAAACCCATGTCTTTAGCTGGGTGTTTCTGGTCTTCTGGAACTTTGTCTCTGCAACTATGCCGGTTTCCATCAAGCTTAGAAGGGCGGTCTGGTCCTTCATCGGCATGTGCTCTATCTCGTCAACTATCAGATAGCGGGGGCGCTTTTCAAACAGGTAGTCTATCATGCCAGATTTAGTGCTGTGACTCCCAAGCGTAAAGTAAGAGCGCTCTAGCTTCATGCACTCAAGCATAAAGAGTGTCTTGGCAGACGCGGGAGGACCGACAAGCAGTATGTGCACCGGCTTGTCAGATGACAGCGACATCTCGAATAGTTTTTTCACGTCGTCATAACCGACGATGCTTTCAAAGAGCTGCTCGGGCTTTTCTGCTGCAGGCTCACTTGCTGGCATTCTTGCCATTTCTTCAGGAGATGCGTCTTCCTGCTCGACTCCTACCGGCAGCTCGTCTTCAGACACTGCGCTGTGACTACCGTAATCCGGCTTTAGATGTTCCTGCTAAATTGTAGTGCGTAGAAGCTGAAATTTTCTAGACTCTAGTTGGCAAAGGAGCGTATCGCTGAAATCGCGTCGCTGTTTAGCTTGAGAGTAAATGCCGCCGCATCGTCTGTTGGGATCTTTGAGAGCTCGTCAAGGAACTGCGTCTTGTCCTTGCCCCGCTCGTACATCCCGCCTGACTCTTTGATGCACAGGGGGAATTTCTGCATCTTGATGCCCTTTGAATTGAGGTGGCTGATGAAACGCCTGTACGCGTCAATGCTGTACCAGTCCCAACCGCGTTCATCGCAGTACATTATCCAGACGTCTATCGTATTCTGGAAAAATGCTTTTTGGCGTAGCTCTTCAAGTGTCATGTGCTAAAAGTCTGCCCTGCGCATCTTGCTTCCGCAGCGTGGGCAGGCGCCGCCCTTGAATCTGTGGCCGCAGGCGATGCAGATATAGTTGATGCCACCGCCTCCGCCAAGCATGCCTCCAAATCCCCCTCCTCCGCCTCCCATTCCCATGCGGGCCATCGCGCGTTTGCGCATGTAATAAGAAATACCTATGAAAATTGCAATAGATGGGATGATGCCTAGAATTGGCATTCCAAACCAGATCCCGAAAAGCCAAGTCAATAGCAGGCTTATGGCAAGAGATATGATTATCCATGCCATCTGCTGTCCCATCCAGTTCAACGTTTGTCAATTGATATTGGGGTTGTTCTTTTATTAAGTTTTCCAGCAATTGCTATGCAAAATCAGGAAAATGTCAAAACTGTTGAAAATGTAATTAACCACCCTTTAGATATAACTACCGGTTGCCAAAGCCGGCGGTTGCGCCTTCAATCTTTATGCTTTGTGAGAGCTGCTACTGGTGCGCGACATATCTTGACAAGACGAGGGTGATTGACAAATGCCCGATGTGCTCGGCCACCATGCTTTCGAGCTTTCCGATAATGCCTGACGAATCGTTCATTTTCAGCTACGACAGCAAAAGAGGAGTCGAGTTGGACTTTACGCGCAGAAAGTAGTCACGCAGACTCGACGATCTTGAGCTCATACTTGTCGCCGTTTCTATCGTAAGCTGCTATCGTTTCGTCTTCGTACGGGTGGCTGATTATGACTGACACAAAACCGTAGAATCCCCTGTTCAGGTCTTCAAGCGAAGGCCTGTTTGAGCCTCCCGGGTGAGAATGCGCGGAGCCGATATACGAGCCATCAAACGGCAAATCATGTATAGGAAAGCCGGAGTAGAATGGGCCGCTTGAAGCAAATGGCGGGATGACGAGCCCGTCGATGACGATCTGCTCCTTGTTCTGCCCGCCCTGCAAAACCAATATGGCTTCGTTTGGGTGCCGCGCCTTGGAATATGTGATGATGCCATCAGCTGCCTGCCTTGTTATGACTACTTTTCTACGCGTCCTTGGCTGCTGTGTTTTAAAGATCACTAGAAAATTTCAGAATGAAACTTTTATTTTAACATTGGTGAACACGCGACTGATTTCGTCAGCAGCCATGACAATTGACAGATATGGATAATAACAGGTGCTACGTAGTAGCTTCAGTTCGATGACGGCCGAATGTTGCTGAAAAGGGAGACTGATACCAACAAAATAATTTTGCGGAGGGGCGCGGTTGGAAACGACCGTGACGGGACGCCACTTTTGATAAATGGCAGGGGAGAGGCTTACCGCGTGAATGACACGGCAGTGTCGCTCTGGAACATGTGCAACGGGATCACTTTTGACGACCTTTTGCTTGAAGTCCTCCGCATTTCAAGCGGAGATGAGGACGAAGTGCGCAAATCACTTGAGCAGATGGTAAGGCAGTTCCACAAGATATCAGTTGTCGAGCTGCGGGGCTAGCGCTGCCCGCAGATCTGAAACGCAAACATCACATAGCCTGCCCTCATACCGTTGCGCCTGTAAGGATAGAAATTATTTGTCTCCTTTGGCATCAGTTCGCGCTTGATCGCGTAGGCCTCCTGCTTTTGGACAGACATCTTTACAAGGCGCTCGCCAAGTATAGTTGACCACGGCAGCTGCGGAAGCGAGTCTTTCTTGGTGACAAGCATC
The DNA here is from genome assembly GCA_021325075.1 of Nitrososphaeraceae archaeon. Taxonomy (GTDB): domain Archaea; phylum Thermoproteota; class Nitrososphaeria; order Nitrososphaerales; family Nitrososphaeraceae; genus Nitrososphaera. The sequence continues at coordinate 6,044 of JAJPHX010000052.1, forward strand.
GCGACTACCCTGTTTGGGTTCTCACGGTCTAGGATGATAGAGTAATTGTAGTCGTCCTTTTCGCCAAATGGGTCGGGCAGGCAGTACGGGTCGATGTGGACATATTCCTGCAGCCTGTCGCGAAGTGCGTCCGCAAGACCTGCAGCGATCGCAACGTCAGACATTGACAATTTCCTCAATTCTTCAGTAGTGGGTAGCCTTATTGATGTCGCCAGCACGGATGTACTGTTAAAACACGAATTATATAATTTTTTAATCATTGATAAAGGCATAAATTGCAATGTTTCTTCACAAAGAGCGCCGGGGTACCCAAGCTAGGTAAGTCACAATGGTAGACCCTAAAAGGGGTCAGCCTCGAGATCATAGGTGCAGGGTATGACGCGCTAGCTGATGTCCTTCGGGACTCGAGGGTTCGAGTCCCTCTCCCGGCGCTTCATCCTTTTTTCCACAGTTGCCATGCCACGCCTGCAAGGCCCATATCTACAAGCATGACAGTATAGACTATTCTCAAAAACAGATCTTTTGTGTTCACAATTCCGCCTCAATGTGGATTGAATTTTCGTCTACTCCATGATCTTCATTGTAAAAGTGGAATTGGCAGGCAGTAGGGCAGAACCTGTTACTGTCATCCTCCAAGCACACGACGCTCTTGAGGTCAAAATACCGACAGTATTTTGCATACTTGCATTGTGGCAAACCAGCCTTCCATGATGCTGGAAGGTTTAGTCGTTTTGCTTAGATTGTACTAGAGAAAACTTGTGTCAGTCATCGATGTCCATTACTGGGAACATTGGCTAGAGCCGGATCACGTATTTGGCTGCAAATCTTACATCCTCTGGCTTTATCGTCTTTCTCCCCGCGTGCATCGACAGGTCCACGGCTTGCTTGGCAATCCTCTCGGCAACCTCTTCAAGCACTTTTCTCAGCTCATCAGCGGCGTCGTCACTTACTCGCTCTGCTCCGGATTTTTTCATTACTCGATACATTGCTGCAAGGCCGAATTCGGGACCAGAAGACATGGCTTGATGTGAGGGCCACTTTGTTAAAAGTTTATTTTCTGTTTACGGCTGCCAACAACATCATTGCTCCTTGACGCGCACGTGCACCTCACAGACAGCGAGTATTCAGGCTATCTACAGCATGTCATAGCCAGCCTGCGCGCAATGAAGATCGTCGCGTGCTCTGTCACTGTTGACACTGAAACTACTTTGCGCAGCTTCATCCTCTTTGATTCATGCCGCGACGCGGTCAAGCAGTTCGTTGGAATCCACCCCGAGGCCGCGGCAAGGGATGATTTGGAAAAATTCAAGGACATTTTTCAGTCGCACCTGCAGTCAATCGACGGCGTTGGCGAGATCGGCCTTGACGGCACCTATGACGTCCCATATGACCGGCAAAAACAGGTCTTTAACGCCATGCTTGCGCTTGCCGAGTCGGCAGGCAAGCCGGCGTCAATACACTCCAGGAAGGCGCTTGACGGCATACTGGACATCCTGCCTTCGTACAGGCTAAAGGGCGTGCTTTTGCACTGGTTTGCAGGCAGCAAGAAGCAGCTGGCAAGGTCGATGGACATGGGGTTGTACGTATCGTACGGGCCTACGCTTGTGTACTCAGACGACAAAAAGGTGCTCCTGAAAAACACAAACAGGGAAAGGTTCCTTGTGGAGACTGACGGGCCTGTCAGGTACTCCCGGTGCTTTGAGAGCCTGCCCTCCGTTTCCAGCTCGTTTCTGGTAAGTGTAGTCGCCTCCTCAGCTCGCGTCTTGGGCATTACCTATGAAGAAGCCGTCCAATTGCTTGAAAAGAACTCGCAGTCCTATCTTGGCAGGGTATAACAAAGATAAAATATCCTTACATTTGCCTTTCACACTGGATGAATAGGATAAAGCGCATCTCTACGGAACTCTTGCAAAAGCACCCAGACAAGTTTGGGCTCGAGTTTGACACTAACAAGAAGGCTCTCAATGAAATTGCCATTGTAAGGTCAAAAGTTATGAGAAACGAACTTGCTGGCTACATCACCGCGCATCTGCGCAAGCAGGCGGCGCAAGAAAAAGCCTCGCTGGCTGCTGCAGCTGGAGAGACCGAAGAGGAAACTGAAGAAGCAGAAGAATGATAACAGTAAGGCTGCTTGGCGGAGCCAGAAAGGCAGTAGGCAAGCAGGCAGTCGATATCGACAAACCTTCTGTGTCAGTTTCTGAAATTCTAAAATTCTTGCAGGGCATTTCAGCCGAGCCCAAGCTTTTGCAGCCAAACAACCTTATCGTTGCAATAAACGGGGTCGATTCTGCCGCCCTGCAGGGTGAAAATACCGTGGCAAAAAGCGGCGACGCTGTCACCATAGTCACTGTAGTTCATGGCGGGGCGGATTATTTCTTTGATGGCAATCATGTATTAGTGATTGGTGTTAACGACATCGTACACGACCCAGGAAAGCTCGTTGACAGAATGCGCGCCGAAAACAAAGACGTGTCAATACAGGCGATAAATGCTGATTCAGTTTATGGGCTCGATCATGTGCTGGGCATCATCAGGATAGCCCTTGAAGCGGAAAGACGAAAAGTCATGCTTGCAAACAAGTTTGAGACAGAGCTTCTGATGAGGCTTGCATGCACTGACCAGATCTCGGAAGCGATTAAAAGGGCGGGATTAAAGCAAGGCGCGCCCGGCTGCCTTATCGCATTGTCGCAGGATAATTCTGCATTGCAACAATTTGCAAGTTATGTGAAGGAAAATTTCGTGATAGACGATACTGTGCTCAACACAAGCAAGAAAAAAAGAAAACAGCTGTCTGGCATGCTTGGTCTGGCGTCTAGCAGATTCAAAGATGATGAATTTCTGCACTACCTTCTTGAAAGAGCCGCAATACTTGTAAAATAATTACTCGCCGCGCTTTTCAACTACTGAGCTGAACATCTGGTCAGGTTCTATGATAGATATGCCTGTCTGCACACCTAGTATCTCGACGAGTATCACCCAGTCAGGGTTTTCAAGATCCACTTTACTTCCAATTTCGCGTGCAATTGCGTTTATCACATCCATTGAAGCAATGTGGCTGTGCCTTTTTTCAATGGTTATGCGAAATGTGTCATCGTTTTCAATCCTTATCGCAAGCTCTTTTGCAGCTTCTCGTATGGCATCAAGGTCTGTCGGCACAACTGCTTCTATTGGCAGCACGCGGAGCACGTAGCGCACCTGCCACGGTTCGGTGGCTACAAGATCTTTCAGCTTGTCAATCACTAAAAATGGATCAAGCGCAGTCTGCGCGACAATGATTCCCTTTATTTCGGTTATTTCAGACTCTGATTCAGGGTCGCCAAACATTTCAAGCAGATCCATGATCTCGTCCTGCGCCTCTTCTTCCGTGAACCGAGATGAAGAAATGATCAGGTTAAACCTGTGCAATGAGCCTGAGCACCTCGCTTGATTTTATCGCGCCTTCCCTCAATATTCTGGGTTGTGCGCCTGTCATATCAACTATGGTGGATTCAACTCCGCCTACAGAGCCGCCGTCAAGTAAGATGTCAAAGCCGTCCAGACCTGAGCGCATGACTCCCTGCGCGCTATTGCTTGACTTTCCGCCTGAAAGGTTTGCGCTTGTGCCAACCAGGTACTTGCATTGTTTCAAAAGTGATAGCGTGCAGCTGTTGGCAGGGACGCGCACTGCCAAACTGTTGATGCTTGCAGTGACCCTGCGCGATATCTTTTTGTCAATTAGCGGGGCTACTATTGTTAGGGCGCCGGGCCAGTATTTCCCGGCAAAGATCTTGCCTGCCCTGCCAAGTGACACAATCCTTTCTGCGTCTTGCAGGCTGTATGCAAGTACAGGCAGCGGTTTTTTCTCATCCCTTCCCTTTATTTTGAAAATTCGCTCTACTGCAGAATCGCTGTACGGGTCGCAGCCGATGCCATAGATAGTGTCAGTAGGAAAGACGATCACGCCGCCGTTCCTTATCGCGGAAACACACTCGGATATTCCATTGTCAGAACAGCCAAGGACTCTGTATTTTGGCATCTTAGCCGATCCTTACTATTGCTGCAACGTCCTTTGTCGCGGCCTTTTTCAGCTCATCTCGGACAGCCTTGGCAACATGCTCTGGCGCGGTAAGGCTTGAAAAGTCCATCAGCTTTACTCCATCTAGGATATGCACCTGCGGGGCGAGGTCATTTCCGCTTGCCTTGTGTTGTTCAAGCATCGTGTTAACCTTGTCTGCAACTTCGTCCGGCGAGCCGTTGAAAATCGCGGCATTGTCCACTGAGAGCCTGACCCTTCCGTACTTGTCAAGGACAAGCACTGGTTGTTTTTTTGACTTCAGGAAGAGCTTTTTCTTGCTCGTCTCGCAGGCAAATATGTGGTAGTTCTTCATGTCAAATATCCTCTGCACGCCCTCGTTGATCCCAAACAGCTCGCACGCAAGGACGTGAGCCTCCTCTGGATTTATCACCGGAGCGTTCGTGGTGCCGATGTCAAGCGACACATTGCCCATCGCAGTCACGCGGAGAACCGAGCGCTCGCTGATGTATTCCGACTGTATCGTGATCGACTCCGGCAAAGCGCCGCGTTCTAGTGCTGTTTTTTTGACCTGCTCTGCAAGCGCGGTGATATCTTCCGGCATCGGGTTGCTGACGGTCTTTTCTGCCTCTTCGTGTATCATGGCAGCCGCGACTCCTATCGATGAAATCACTTCGGCGTGCTCGGCTATCTTGTGCTGCAGCTGCAGTTTCCGCGCGACGTACGGCACAAGCACTGACGCGCCGCCACCCCCGCCGATAAACACTATTCTTTCTTTTTTCAGCTTGTATTCCTTTATCATCGGCTCGACGATGTCAAGCACCTTCCTTGCAGAAGCGTCAAGGATCATTTCAGATGCCTGCTCCGCGCTTATTCCAAGCCTGTTTCCAAGAATTGACAGCGCCATCTTGGCAGAAGTCTGGTTTGCTCTTGCATAATCGCCTTCAGGCACAATCCCTAGCGCGTTTGCCGCGCAGGTGTTTGTTATCGCAAAGCGCTTGCCGCCTGCCGACTCGATTGCGATATAGTCAATAGGGTCTCCCTCCTTTGGCCTGAACGTGATTATCTGGCCGCCTTCCAGCTCTTCCGGCGCGGCAAAGCACGAGTAGGGAAGGCCGGCAATGTGTGCTGACCGGGGACCGACGTCCGTTATCTTTCTTCCGGACCAGCGGACAAGCGAGCCGCCGGCAACGCCAGCGACCCTCACGTCAAGTGACCGTATGCAGGTAGGGTGTTGCATTATCGTGACATAGCGCACCTCTGGCCTGCCATCCTTTATCACGCAGACGTTGGTTGAAGTGCCGCCCACTTCGATAAACACCCCGTCTATTACGCGCAGATGCAAAAGGGCTCCTGCAACGCTTGCCGCCGGCCCTGACAGTACAGTGATTATCGGCTTGCTCTTGAAAGTGCTCATGTCGGTGACTCCGCCATCGCCTTTCATTATCAGCACCGGAGCTGCGATGTTTTCGTTTCTGACGGCAGATTCTACAAACCTTGCAGTGCCTGTAGCCTTTGGTAGGATTCCCGCGTTTATCGCGGCAGTGAGCGTCCTTATCTCCAGACCGTATATGCCCGTCAGCTCATGTCCCGCAGTGGAGGGAATGTCTGATTTGCTCATCACAAACTGCTCGTTACTTGGGTCATCCACCCCATACGCCTCGCTTATCACGATGACTTCGGCACCTTCCGCCTTGAGCTCGGCTATTGCTTCTTCGACTTGCCTGTCGTCAAGGTACTTTGAAGTGTCCAGAAATCTGTAGCAGGTGTGCAGGAACTTGTTTGGCGCAAGCTCGACGTCCTTGACATTTGTGCGCTTCATCACGTTTGATTTTTCAAGCCCGACTCCCATGCCAATTATCCCGACCTTGGCAGTGTCGCCTTCGAGCAGTGCATTGACTGCCTGTGTAGTACTATGTGAAATCAGCTCAATTTCAGAATTCTGGATGTCATATTTTTGCATGAGCGACTTTAATGCCTGGACGATGCCGGTTGACACGCCCTCGCTTGAAGAATGGGTTGTAGGGACTGTCACCTTGCCGATTATCTTGCCCTGCACCATGTCAATGGCGACAGCTTTTGTGAACGTCCCGCCTACGTCTATTCCGACCCTGATTCTTCTCTGCATTTGCCAAAACCGTTAGGCAGACCTAATTGGAGTAGAACAGCCAATTTAAACCATGTTCTTGGGCTCTGTCTAATTAACGGGTCATGGCAATAGGTGTCAAATGTCGGGTCATGCATTAATCAGTGAAAACTGTTGACAGGCTCTTGGACATTATTCGTGTCAATCTTATCATAGATCGACCTTAGAGTTTTGCCAATCATCGCTAGTGCCCAACCCAATAAGGTAATACCGCCCCAAAACGTATATGCTTGCCATCCGAGGGTCATTTGAGTGTCAGATGTACCGTCTAAAGATATGCCAAAAAAGGTTTGAAGGAAAAGCAGAGTATCCATCCACGCTCCCATGAAGAGTATGATTATTCCGAATATCAGTAACAGACCTCCTAATGTCGAGCCTGCACTCATATTGTCTCTTAGTAATTATTGCTTTTCAACCTATCTCTGTCCTTGGACAGCGTTTTGAATAACAGTCACCCATTTGTTTTGACCTTCGATCTTTATTCCCCCGCTTCAGCCGGTGTCATTCCACCTAGCCCTTCGTGTTCCCTAAAGTAGTTGTGGTAAAGTTGGTACCCTTTCAGTACTGGAGAATCAGCCTTTCCAATCCGCGCATCATTTTTTGCTTTTTTTCTTTTTGCTATCATCTGATTTCCGAAAATATCATAGAGCGGAGAGAATCCTTCAACATTTGCTGAAAATATCGGCTGTGGAAAATAAGGATCGCCGTACGGCACAGGCTTGGATTTATGGTGGCGATGAACTTGCTTGTGCCAAGTGTTCCTTGTCTGGCAGTTCAGTATCGCAAATCTTGCACTTGAAGGTCATTTTTCCAAATGCCATGTCTCCAGATAAGGGCAGCTAGCGCCACAGCATCAGTAGTTCCTGCTCTGGCTTTCCTTTCTGCTGGCTTGAGTTGTTGACTCGTGCGACGCGCCTATCGATGCCATGCTCCCCATGTACGTGCCTGTCACTTCTTTGACCTTTGGATGGTCCTGGATTTGCTTCAGCAATTCATAGTCCAGCTTGTGCTGCGCCACGATGTGGGTTGCCCTGTCGTGCATCTGCGGGGTCATCCCGGTCATCCGCATCACTTCCTTCCTGATCTCCTCAGGGTCTCCTCCCTCATCTACAAAAGTTTCAACGGTGTACATCGGCTTAACGTCTGGCTCCTCGCGCAGGCGCAAAAACAGGTCGATTACCAGCTTGCGGTCTACTTTGGGTAGATACTTTTCTTGGAGCTTTTCAAACTGCTCCATCGCGGAAATTATCTCTTCCTTGCCGCTCATATGATTGCATTAATTGCCCGCTTTACGCTTATATGAAAAAGGGTAGCAACGAATAGAAGATTCATCAGAACCTGCTCGCCGGCTTGATCAGGTCAGCGCTTTTGAATTTTCGTGTCGGATGCTCTATTTCGTGGTGGTGCCTGTATTCGCCTTCGCTATAAAACGCAAGAAAGCAGTTCGGGCAAGCAAACCATAGTTCGCTACTCATACTTCTTGTAGACGGTTGGAATTATAAATAAAATCCAGAGTATCCTTATCTACTGCGAGCGCGCCTTGAGCCACTGGCCGACCTTTGGCAGGACGTTGTTCTGCGAGTACAGGCTTGCGATCAGCCCGACATGCCCTGTGTGGAATCGCATCAGCCGCTTGTCGGTGCTCGAAACCATGTCGTTAAGCGGCGCGCTGCACTGGGGTGATACTAGGTGGTCCTCGTCGGCTACGATATTGAGCAGCGGGACCTTGATTTTTGAGAGGTCGATTACGTCGTTGCCCAGTTTCAGCTCGTTTTTCACTAGCATGTTCTTTTGGTAAATGTCAGAGATCCATTGCCGGAAGGTCTCGCCGGCTATGGGAGGCGTGTCATACAGCCACTTTTCTATTCGCAAAAAGTTACCTACAAACTGCTCGTTGTCGATGTTTTGCACCAAGTTGAAATATTTATTCACGCCCTGCTTGAACGGCTTGAGCGCCGAATAGCAGGCGTACAGCTGCTCGCATGGCAGGTTGCCGATAACATCTACCATCTTGTTGACGTCCATATTCTTTGCCAAGTTGCCGATGACAGTCGTGTCCTTTTCAGTGTCAACCACCGGAGCAATCACCGCCAGGTTCCTCACTTTTTCTTGATGCAGGGTTGTATACATTGCAGACATCGAGGCCCCCATGCAGTAGCCGTGCAGCGTCAACTTGTCGACCTTGTTCTTTTTCAGAACAATGTCGACGCAGTCGTCGATATAGCAGTTGACATAATCGTCAAACGAAACGTACTTGTCCGCCACTGTTGGAGTCTTCCAGTCTATAAGGTAGACATCAAAGCCCTGGCTCAGGAGGCTCTTGACCCAGCTCTTGTCCTGCTGGAGGTCAAGCACATAGGATCTGTTGATGAGAGCATAAACAACAAGTATCGGAGTCTTGGCGGTCTTGTTGACCATCTGCTGGTAATGCAATAGTTTGTATGTTCTAGTCTCTGCGAGCACTTCGTGTGGCGTTTGGCCCACTTCGATGTCGCCGGCGGAATGCAAAATCGATCTGGTTTTTTCCAGCTTGCGAAAAGCATCCTGGATTTCATCTGCCGCATTAGGCTTTGCTGCCTGGGCAGAGGGCTTGTCCTGCTCGTTGGCAGGCTTTTGCTGGTCAGGTCGTAGCGCTTCTTGTGTCATCCTTTGCCATCTCTGCGTTCTTTCTCAGTTCCCTGACGCTTCTTTTCAGCTCGGCCACGTCCTTCAGGATCTCGTCGACCTCGCTCCTTGTAGGGAGGTTGAGCGTCTTGAAGTTCTTTTCAGCGATACCCTGCATCGCCTTTGACATGTCCAGCTGCGTGCTGAACAATTTGCCGTACACTGTTGAAAATTCTGGTGACGCAAACAGTGCGGTAAACGAGTCTTCAAAAGCCTCTATCGCGGCGCGCCTGTAATTTTCAAAATCATCCTTTGACAAGAGCTGCTTTGGGGCGCGCTCTGCAGTTTCTTTTGCAGCCTTTATATAAGCTGCATTGACAAGAGACCAATAGCTGTCCATGTCTGCCTTTAGCTCTGCCATTATCTTGCCTAGGTTAATGAAATCGTTGGCGTACGCGCCAATGTCCTTTGAAAAGGCGTACATGGGGCCGATGGTCGGCAGCTTCATTACATCGGTCCAAAAGTTGAACATCTTGTTCATCTGTTCTTGGGAAAACCCAAATTGCAAATCTTTATCGTTTTCAGCCATCAAACTTCACTTTTTAATGACACCTGTGTAAATCCCCCGGCTGGCTATTATAGTTTCTTGGTATAGGATTTGCACTAAATTAGCAATAATCATGTAAATTTTACAACCAAAATTGCATATTTGACATCCTTTACATCTGCAATTTCATATTAAGGTTAACCGCGGTCGACGATTGGCTGTTAAAACCGGAGCATTTGAGAAGAAACCCAATAATTCAAAATAGATGACATTTTGGCCTGCCATGACTGGTTTCCAGAGCGGCGCGCCGATGTTGGTAGCTTTTCCAATTATCTACAATTTTCAATCAGCACTAAAACATTTTGTGAGGTTCTGTCAAGATAGCGGGTTGTCCGGTAACATTTTATAAAGGACTGGCTCGCCTTCATGCTGTCCATGCAAATTGTCTACTTGGCAGTTTCTGACAGCGGGCTCGTAGCTCAGCATGGATAGAGCGCCTGCCTTCTAAACACTATTGAAGAGAGCCGGAAGTCGTGGGATCGAAGCCCACCGGGCCCGCTCCTTTTCTTGAAAATGCGTACGCGCCGCCTGCCGCGTATGCGATTGCGATCAATATTCTTGATACCATTACTGCGATGTCCTGATGGGTTACAAAGAGCGAGCTGTCTATGACTGCAGCGACAGGGATTGCGATAAGCGAAATAGCGGCAACGACCAGCTGTTCGCGGTTGTCAGCGCCACTGTATTTTCTGAGAAAAAGGTAGGTCGAGAGGTTGCCAAGGCCGATGCCAAGCAGGATAAAGTACTGGTAGAACGCCGGGAACGCCCCGATTGCTGCAAACGGCCCGGCCCAGCATATGCCGTTGACTGCCTTGTCGCCAGTCGACCACTTTATGCTACTCTTCATCCTGCCGCGTATTGCTGGCGCGGCCTTGCGGAACTTTGCTGCTCCGGCACCAAAGACTGCGCCAAAACTGCCAATCCATATGATGGCGTAATAGTAAAGCGGAAGGTGGTTGATGTATGCAAGCTCACTTATGACCGAGCCTGCGCCAACCGCTATCGACACTGATATAAATAGAAATCCAAAAGCCCGGCGCGATTCCACTGCGGGGTTTTGCAACACCACTATGAGCAGTAAAAGCTAATTTAAATCAATAAAAAAGAGAGAGGAGGCTTACTGCTTTGTCTTGCCGCTTACCCTTGCCCACTTTGCCATCGCCCCGGCCGCAGTTGCCCACTCGATCACAGAGAAATACACCGGGACGTTTGCGTCCTCTATTCTCTGCGAGATGTTCTTTGTGAACGGGCCGCCCATCGCGCCAACGAGGATTGGTTTTTTCTTTTGCTTCTGAAATGACGCAAGGACATCCACTATGGTTTCTTCAAGCGGATCATCTTGGAAGACGAACCACGGCATGATGATGTCGACATTTGGGTCGTCCATGAACGCCTGTATTGCAAACCTGTAATCATCAGCGTTTGCAGAGCCAGTGATGTCGCAGGGGTTGCCGATTACATAGGTTGCCGGATAGTGCTCCTTGAGTGATTTCTTTGTCTGGTCGCTCAGCTCCGCCACTGAAAGGCCGAGCCTCTCAAACTGGTCGATTGCTGCAATGATCGGACCCGCACCATTTGTGACCATTGCAACTCTGCCGCCGCTTGGCACTGGCTGCCACGTGAGTGCCTTGAGCGATGCCGTCAATTCTTCATAGCTGTCTACTGAAATGATGCCTGCCTGATCTAGCGCGCCCTTGACCACTCCGTACGAGCCGCCAAGCGATCCAGTATGCGAAGCCGCCTGCTTGGCTCCTCTCGCAGTCCTGCCGTTCTTGAAAACTACTATTGGCTTGCTGCGCTCCTTGATGACCCTCTTGGCAGTGTTCATGAACTTCCTGCCGTCGCCCATTCCTTCGACGTACAGACCCACCACCTTTGTCTGCTGGTCTTCTGACAGGTACCATATCATGTCAGCTTCGTCAACGTCTGACCTGTTGCCGTACGAGATCATTTTGCTCATGCCAAACGTGTCAGAGCTCTCCATGAACGCGATTCCGACTGTCCCGCTCTGAGAAAGGAACGCGACGTTGCCTTTCTTGGGGCGCAGCATCCTTGCATGGCCCTGGAACGCGCAGTCAAGGCGGTTCTCGCCGTTGAACATGCCGATGCAGTTTGGGCCGATTATCCTTATCCTGAGCTGCTTTGACAGCTCTTTCACCTGCGCTTCAATGTCAGCGCGCTCGCCACCAAGCTCTTTGCCTCCGCCGGAAATCACGACAAAGTTGTGGATGCCTTTCTTTGAAGCTGACTTGAGCAGGTCAGGGACAAATTTCAGGTCAACTGTCACGACAACAAGGTCGACCTTATCCGGGATTTCGTCTAGGCTCTTGTACGCCTTGATGCCCATGATCTCTGGGTAGCCCTTTGCGTTCACTGGGTAGACCTTCCCCTTGTAGTCATGCTTTACCATGCTCTCAAGGACAGAATTGCCCACCTTGCCGGCCTCTGGCGAGGCGCCAATGAGCGCGATGGACTGGGCATTGAAGAACAGGTCCATGTACTCTGAATCTGGCTGTGCCCTTGAAACGATCTCCAAGTCCGGCTTGTCGCGCAGGAGGATTTTCGCGTCCACCGCGACATAATCATTTTCGTAGAATATTACGGGGTTAAAGTCAATGCTTTCATAGTACGGGGCCATTTCTGTCCCGAACTTGCCGATGTTGACAAGCGCGGTTGCAAGCATGTCCAGATTAACTGGTGCCATGCCCCTAAAGCCCTTCAGTATCTTGTTGCCCTTCAGGTCCTCGATCATGCTGATCGCGTCTTCCTTTGTTATCGGCAGGACCCTGAAAGAGACGTCCTTGAATATCTCGGTGTAGATACCGCCGATGCCTGCCATGATTACTGGACCGAATTGCGGGTCGTTCTGGAGGCCGACGATAAGCTCTATTCCACCCGGCGCCGCCATCTTTTCCAAGAGCACGCCTTTCACGTTGTGCTGCTTGCTCAGCCTGCCGTGCATGTCGTTGAACGCTTCTCTTGCAGCAGCCTCGTTCTGTATGCCGACCTTGACTCCCTTTACGTCAGTCTTATGCAGAATCTGCGGCGACACGATTTTGGCTACGAGTGGGTAGCCCATTTCCTGTGCCTGCTTGCCTGCCTCGTCGGCGCTCTTGGCAAGCGCGTACTTTGGCACTTTCACCCCATACTCTGTCAAAACCTGTTTAGCGAGCTCTTCTGTGATTACTTTTTCCTTGCTTGTAAAAACATCATTAAAGATTTTCTGGACCTTCTCATTGGCCATGCTCATCTAACAAAAAGCCCTTTCAGCTTCCTATATAGTTACCTCAAGTTGGATAATTACTCGCATTGGCCGTCTGGTATAAAAGAACTATGTCAGCACTCGCGTAAAGTTGTTGTAGAACTGCCTACACCTCTTTGACAATTCTTCAATGTCGCCTGTGCTTGGCAGTATACTTGCGGGGTTTATCTGTTCCGCGTTTACTTCTTTACTATATTCCTGAACCCATCTCTCTATCATCCCCCTGTCGACTTCAAGGTGAAACTGGATACCTACAGCAGAGCCTATGCGGAATGCCTGCGGGTACAGGTCGGTGTAGGCAAGCATCTTTGCGTTGGACGGCAGGTCATACGTATCGCCGTGCCACTGGAACACCCTGATCGTCTTGTCAGTAACTCCCCTGAAAATGTCGTTACTGCTGGCCGGCGTAATGGTCACGCCGCCAAATCCAATCTCTTTCTTTTTGCCCTTGTACACTCGCCCGCCGGCGGCCTGCGCTATCAATTGCGAGCCGAGGCATATGCCTAGAACTGGCGTGTCGTTCTTTATCGCGTCTTTTATCAAGTCCTGCTCACGCTGCAGGTAGGGCAGGTCGTCATAGACTGCCATCGGGCCGCCAAGGATCACTATTGCGTCATAGCCTCTAGAACTAGCAGGTACGGAATCGCTCTGTGCATTGATGTTCTCTATCTCAAAGCCGTCTGATCTGAACATCGGCTCAAGCGCACCCAGAGTTTCAAATTCGATGTTTTGCACTGCCAATATCTTGCGCGGCAATAGGCACTGTTGATCAGGTAGTGTATTTATTTCATGAGGCAAAAGTGTTAAATCTCACAAATGCTAGATAACAGCTGGGCCGATGGGATACCAATCCAGCATCGACGACCAGACCATAGAGCGGCTGCGAAGTTTTGTCGGCATGCTTAACGAAGAGTCGGAAAAAGGTTCTGTGATTGTCGTTGAAGGCAGGCGCGACGCAGAGGCACTTTCGCGCATAGGGTTCACCGGCAACCCCGCAGTCTTCCATCACTTCAAGGGGATAGCAGACTTTCTCGACTGCCATGACGATGCGGGCAAAAAGATAATCCTGCTCCTTGACATGGACAGGACCGGCAAGCACCTCACAAGCAGGCTTGTCTCCCAGCTCCAGTCGCGCAGGCACAAAGTCAACCTGGTCTACAAAAAGGCGCTGGCCAAGATAACAAACGGCAAGGTGAGGCATGTTGAGGACTTGGTCATCTATGCCCCTCACCTGTCTGGGATAACCGGAAGCCGCAAGGATCTCTATTTCTACACGTGATCCTTTTTCTCTCACAGTTCACAAAGCACTTATATTCAAGCAAAGAAAATTCTGTTATATAGCAACCAAACTACGAGGTTATGAAAAAAATTGCCTAGCACAGGTATCGTAAAATATCATGTTAAGTTAAAATTTGAAGTTGATGGTTTGGTCGAGAAGGCCGACATTATCGGTGCTATTTTTGGACAGACCGAAGGGCTTCTCGGGCCAGAAATGAATCTAAACGAACTGCAAAAAGTATCAAAGGTTGGAAGAATCGAGGTAAACGTGGACACAAAGGGCAGCATGGCAAAGGGAGACGCCCTGATACCGATGAGCACAGATATCTCTACCGCAGCGCTCATTGCTGCCGCGATAGAGAGCATCGACAAGGTGGGCCCCTTCCAGGCAAAGTTCAACCTGATGGGGATCGATGACATCCGCGCCATAAAGAAGAAGGTCATCGTCGACCGCGCCAAAAAGATAGTGCAGGACTGGGCCACCCGCACGATAAGCGAAGGCGAAGAGATGCTCAAGGACGTCTATGACGCAAGCAAGCCCGGCAAGCTGACCAGCTTTGGCAAGGCGCAGCTCGCCTGCGGGACCGGCGTCTTCGACTCTGACTGGATAATACTTGTTGAAGGGCGTGCAGACGTAATCAACCTGCTCCGCGCGGGCTTTGACAATGCAATTGCGATAGAGGGCGCAAGGATTGACGAAACGGTGACAAAGCTCACAGACGGCAAGCGCGTTGTGGCTTTTCTTGACGGCGACAGAGCCGGCGACCTAATACTCAAAGAATTGCACGGTGTGGTGAAAATAGACAAGGTTCTGAGGGCTCCGACCGGGAAAGAAGTTGAGGAGTGCACTCCGCTAGAGATATCTGAAATTCTAAAGGAAGCGCTCCCGATAGCAGAAGGCGCGCCCATTGCGCAACAGCAACAGCAGCATGCGCCGCACCAGCAGCACGATCGCAGGCACCAGAGGAGGGAAAGGGAGCCACGGGAAGAATACCGAGCTCCGCCGCCAGAGCCGCAATCTCCACAGCCTTCGCAGCCATCCAAGGAAGTGCTGGCAGAAGACAGCCCCGAGATACTTACAGCGATAAAGGACGTCTACCCGCAGATAAACGAGACGCTTGAGGCAGTAGTGCTTGACGGCGCTATGAACCAGCTTCTGAAGGTCCCTGTATCTGAAGTCATCAAGAGGCTTGATAGCGCAGAGGGCGGAAAACTGCTCGTGCTTGACGGCATCGTCACCCAGAGACTGGTTGACGCGGCTGACAAGGCAGGCATCGAATACGTGATCGGGCACAGGACGACAGACCTGAAAAAGCCGGCAGATGTCCGCGTAAGGACATTTGGCGACATCGGGATAAACAACTAGACGGATAATGCCGCCCGCTGACAACATCAAGCTCCAGCACATCCTGACCATAGTGGAGCTGCTCTCAAAGGGGGCGCGCCATAACTTTGTCGAAGTCACCACGACAGAGCTTGGCAAAGGGATCAGCAGGTCGCAGCAGGCCGCTTCAAAACACTTGCTCGACCTTGAAAATTCCGGTTACATCGAACGCGTAAAGAGGGGGCAGAAATTTGCAGTCAGAGTAACTGACAAAGGCTATTCAGAGATCCAGAACCTCTTTTCGTCGCTCCGGACCGCTCTGGAATCTGCCCCAGCTGCGATTGATTTTGAGGGAAGCGTAGTATCGGGCATGGGCGAGGGCGCCTACTACATGTCGCTTGACGGCTATCGCAAACAATTCAAGGACAAGCTGGGCTACGAGCCGTACCCCGGCACGCTCAACATCCGGCTCACCGACCAAATATTCATGAACGCCCGGCGCGAGCTTGGCAAGCACCCGTCGATATTCATTGACGGCTTTAGCGACGGCACACGCACCTACGGCTGGGTAAAGTGCTATCGCGCGATCATTAACGGGGGTGCAGTCGATAATGCAGCAGTACTTGTTCTTGAGCGCACGCACTACGACGACAGCATGCTGGAAGTGATCGCCCCGGTGCCAATCAAGCAGGCAGCGGGCATCAAAAACGGCGACAGGGTAAAGGTACAGGTCCAGCTTCAGATGCCATAGATCGAGTCGCCTAACTCCTCTTTTATCTTGGAACTCTTTGAGCCAGGTATCGGAGTAGACAGCCTTATAACGTGCACGTTTAGGTTGCGCTTTTTGCAGTTTTCAGCAACGTCCTTTTCGCTGTGCGCCTGATCGTAGCCGAGGGCTATGACGTTTGGCTTGACGTATTCCACGGTATCGTAGAGTGTACCCTCGCGCCCGATAAGGACAAGGTCGACGAAGCTGAGTGAGGACACAAGCTCTTTGCGCAGGCTTTCGTCGTGGTAGATCTTTCTGTCCTTCTTTATCTTTTGGGCGGTGGTCGTCCTTGCTACAACTACTACCAGTACGTCTCCCTGCTCTTTCGCGGCCTTGAGTGTGTGGATGTGGCCGGGGTGTATAAGGTCAAACACCCCTCCTACAAGCACCACCTTGAGCGCGTCGCGCCCGATAAATGTCAGTTTTGATGGGTCGCCCTTTTCGATAAGGCCCATCTTGGCAAGCTGGGATATCCTTGTATTGTAAAATTCCGGGCTTATTGGAAGCCGGGACTTTATCCTGTCATAGGCAGAAACCGAAGGATCGAGCGTGCTTGCGTACAGCGAAGCAAGGATGGCCTTGTCAACTGGATCCATTTAGCAATCTCCCCTATGCCTCAATAACGAAATCATGGGTGATCTGATAATGCTATAAACTATTGCCCTGTGCAGCGTTTGTAGAATTATGAACAATCTAGCGATGTTGACGCGCGTCAATGTTGCCGATCAGTAGCTTTGACTTAAATTCTAGATCTCTTCAATTTAGTTGGAATGTCGTCTCCAAGCGACATAAAAAAGAGGCTGGAGCAGAACTGGATACAGTTCCTCAAGGCAAACTCTACAAAGCTAGCGCTTGACAGCATCGACGGCTCCAGCCCGCCGGCGGTTTTTGTTGGCAGGTACGGCTATCCAAAAGTGAGGATAGGGCCGATGATACCGCCTTCGCATGGCGACACTGCAATACTAGACAGGCCGGAGCTCTGGGCAGGCAGGAGCCTTGAAGAAATCGCGAACTACCGGCTCTCGCTTGTGCGGGGCACGTTTGCCATGAAAGTAAATGACACTTCAGGCAGATACATCGAGAACCTGCAAGAGCTGGCGATGTCGGAACGACCTGCAGAAAGTGAAGCCACGTTTGAAAAAAAACCGCTTGCAGATATCGAGCTTGATAGGGAGATTACGCTCAACACGGAAGCCGCGCCATTTGGGCCGGCGGCTCCGCTCAAGACCTTCAAGGCGTCGTCACTAACTGCAGACCAGAGGATCGAGTCAGCTTACTATGACGGAGACCTCCGCGCCTCTGACGCGATGGTGGAGCTATACCAAAAAGGCGTGGACGTGAGTAGCATACACAAGGTGCTCAGCGTTGGAATGCTGGGGCAGAAAAAGAGTCGCAAGCTCGTGCCTACCCGGTGGAGCATCTCTGCGACAGACGACACTATTTCGAACAGGCTTGTAGAAGAAAATAAAACAAACCCGGCAATCGACATCTTTGAAGTGGCGCAGTATTCGCACCTTGCCAACTATTACTCTGTCATCCTGGTGCCTGACGACGTATGGAATTTTGAGATGATCGAGTCGTGGTTCACCAACAGTGGCCAGATAGCCACCGGCTCTGATTACGAGGATGCGCGCGGGCTTGACCACTACCCGACCATTGCCGGCGCGTATTTTGCTGCCCGTCTGGCGGTGGCCGAGCACCTTGCAAACAGGCGGCGAAAAGCCGCCGCGCTGGTGCTGCGTGAGATTCATCCCGAATACGTCATGCCACTTGGGGTGTGGCAAATAAGGGAAGGCGTCAGAGAAGCATTGAAAAAGCCTGTGCAAAAATTTGAGACGCTTGACAGCGCGATGTCATTTGCCTGCGCCAACCTATCGGTATCAAGGCACGAGATTGTACGCAAGAGCAAACTTTGGCAAGGCTTCAAGAGCCAAACACGGATCACCGACTTTGCATAATTCCCAAAAGGTGATATATCTGCGCTGTATTGTGTTGCTAGATGAGTGACGCTCTCCCAGAAGGCATCAAACATCTGGTTCAGATAAAGCAGGTAGAAAAGTCGATCAAGCTCACAGACAAGGCCAAAGCCGAGCTGCAGAGTGTCGGCATGATGGACGAAAAGGGTAAGCTAAAGCTGAAAGGAGTGAGCCCTAAAATGCTCAAGCGCATGAAACTGGAGGCTGTTGACTGCCCCGTGCTGAATGCAGAAACTGCGTTTGTACAATGCTATGTCTGCCCAAATTATCACAGCAGGATCATGGGCAAGGTCTACTGCAAGGGCGACCCGCTATAAGCTGGCGTGACAAAATTCTAGCATGTACGCTTCAGAAGATTCTTCTTAAACATGAAGTCATGGGCATTATATAGAACGAATTCACGTCTCATGCTACTTTTGGCTGCCCGCGGTGGGGGAAGGACTGTTGCAGAAATTCTCCAGATGCTTAATTCCATAGAGGAGCGCTACGTTATAGTCTACGGCGATCTCGGCACGTTCCGTAAAATCTATTCGCATTTTGCAAAGAAAAGGATCGAAAATAACGAGTTGGTTGTCCTGCTTCCATACTATGAAACGATTGACAGGGTCCGGCTAGTACTGGATCAGAGCAGGATTGATGTCCGCATGCAGGAAACTCGCGGCCATCTTGCAATAATGGATTCGTACGCGACGTATCTTGGCTTCCAGCAGGACAACACGCTGCTGTTTAGCAGGCTGGTGATGCATGCCCTTGTCTCCAAAAAGAGCGGGATTTCCATAATGGCAGACATGGGCGCATTTTACCTGATCGATCAGATAGCTGAAATTGCAAGGCGCAACCAGCCATTGTCAGACAGCATGAAGGTGACTGGATTCAGCACCTATCACAAGAAGGATTTTGAGAAGCTGTCAGACGGGCAAAAAAGGGCGATCTTTGGAAAAGACCACACGGTGCTGATGGTACAACAAGCTTCATAAATCCTACTCGTTTTGCCATTGTCAAGCGTGAGTTCACAACCAAGGGAAGCAGCTGGAATAACTGTCAAAAAGAGTGAGGACTTTAGCGAATGGTACACGCAGGCAGTCCTCAAGGCAGGCCTTGCAGACTATGCGCCAGTCAAGGGCTTTATCGTCCTGCGTCCCTACGGCTACGCGATATGGGAGTCGATACGCGACATCCTTGACAGACAATTCAAGGAGACAGGTCATCAGAACGGCTTTCTGCCCGTGCTGATACCGGAAAGCCTTCTCTCAAAGGAGGAAGATCATTTCGCCGGCTTTACCCCAGAAGTGTTCTGGGTGACAAAGGCAGGCACCAATGATATTGGCGAAAAGCTTGCACTTAGGCCGACCTCGGAAACACTTGCATACTCGATGTTTGCAAAATGGATAACTAGCTATCGCGACCTGCCGCTCAAGATCAACTTTTGGAATACTGCTTTACGCGCAGAGATAAAGGCTACCAAGCCTTTCATAAGGACTTCTGAATTCCTCTGGCAGGAAGGCCACACCGTGCACGCCACCGAGCAGGAGGCAGAGCAGGAAGTCATGACCATACTTGGTATCTACAAAGACCTGATTGAAAACCAGATCGCGGTGCCAGCGGTGACAGGCTTCAAGAGCGACAGGGAGAAATTTGTCGGCGCGAAATACACCACGACTCTTGAAGGCATGATGCCAGTGGAAGGCAAGGCGCTCCAGATGGGGACATCACATCATTTAGGACAGAATTTTTCAAAGCCGTTTGAAATAAAGTACCTTGGCAAGGACACGAAAGAGCACTTTGCCTGGCAGACATCATGGGGAGTTTCGTGGCGTCTGATAGGCGCGCTGATCATGGTTCATGGCGACGACAAGGGGCTGGTCCTGCCGCCAAAAGTCGCGCCAATCCAGGTGGTGATAGTTCCGATATTCAAGGACAAGGACGCACAAGAGGTCAAGGACCACGCAAGCGGAATCGAAGCCGAGCTGAAGCGGGCCGGCATCCGCGCCTACATGGACGGCCGTGACGAATACACGTCAGGCTGGAAGTTCAACGAGTGGGAGATGAAGGGTGTGCCGCTCCGCATAAACATCGGGCCGCGGGACATCGCGGAAGGGCAGCTAGAGTTTGTCCGGCGCGACACCAAGGAAAAATCAAAAAGTGGCAGGAACAAATTGGTTGAAACCGCGAATATTCTCCTTGAGCAAATCCAGAGCAGCCTGCTTGCAAAGGCAACGCAGCTGTTGCAGGAGAATATTTCAAAGCCAGCAGATTATTCAGAGTTCAAGTCTACAATTGAGGGCAAGGGCGGGTTTGCGCTTGCCGGGTGGTGCGGGCGCCAAGAGTGCGAGGTCAAGATAAAAGAAGAGACAGGGGCGGATATCAGGGTGATACCTTTTGAGCAAAAAGAGATGCCTGACAAATGCATCTACTGCGGACAGCAATCAAAGAAGGCAGCGATGTTTGCCAGGGCTTATTGAGCTAGTAATTGGTAGACATCGGTGACCTGTTTCCATTTGACCCGGAGCTCGGGTACCTGGGCATCCTGATAATCAGCTTTGTCGGGAGCATCATCGTGTTTGTCCCGATCCCGTACTTTCCTATTCTTGTGACTGCGTCGTTCAACCCAAAATTCGACCCGCACATGATAGCACTTGTAAGCGCGGTGGGGACGGTGGCAGCAAAGACGATAATCTTCCTTGTAAGCTACTACGGCCGCAAGATCCTGAGCGACAAGACGAAAAAAAGGATGCTGCCGCTGCAAAAGCTGGTGAGCAGGTACGGGTGGCCTGGCGCGTTTGCCGCCGCGCTCACGCCGATACCTGACGACCTTGTCTACATCCCGCTTGGGCTTGCAAAATACAACCCCTGGAAGTTTGCCGCTGCAACATTCGCCGGCAAGTTCCTGATGAACGAAGTGATAGTGTGGGGCTCAGTGTACCTTGGGAGGCCGTTTGTCGAGAGGCTGCTGAGCGAGTCGACAAGCAGCATGTCGCTCATAATAGCAGCAGTAGCGAGCATCGCGGTCCTAGTCGTCTTGGTTTACCTTTCGCTCAAAATAGACTGGGCCAAGGTGATCGGAAGGTGGTTCCCGTGGGCAGTGGAAAATGGCGATGACAAGTCCTAGGCGAGTTTCCTGTCGGAATCGATCCCGCGCTTTAGCTCTAGGTCGACATAGTCGTCGTTCATGCCGGTGACGCAGTCGGTAGTCACCATCTTGACTGGCTGGAAGTTTATCCTGCCCTGCGGTATCCTGTTTGCCTTTTGCATCGCTACTAATCGCTCTTCAAGCGCGCTACGGTGGTCATCGCATACCACAGCCAGCATGTACTCACCTTCGTGCGATGACACTGAAACGACAAAGGAAGGCGCCAGCTGGCACTCTCTTCCTTCTACTTTGATTGAGCAATGCTCTGGCAAAAGCACGATCTGCCCTAGGAGGCAATGCAATATAAAACTAACAAAACTGCTGACTTTGATTTATAAAACGGTAACGGATCAATTGCTGCGTAATGGGTAGCAGAAGAAGAAAAACGCTGGCAAGGCCGGCAAGGAGCACCCGCAGGGTGGATGGTCGTTGTCCCAAGTGTACCACCATCGTCAAGTTCAATGTATCCGGCCCAGTAGGCGACGAGATCTATGAATGCACCGGCTGTATGTCAAAATTCCACATAGACGAGCTATAATCGCCGACAATCATCCTGCTGGATGATCATCTTTATCGAAGATCATTTTGTAGTGCGCTTGAATGATATTTCGCGCTCGTTCTCTAGCTGTATCGTGGTATGAGTTATGTTAAAGCGCTCTGCCAGCATCCCGTTTATGTCCTGCAAAATCCTGCTTGACTGGCTCAGCATCTGGTCGCGCACAACCACGTGGCCGCTCAGTGCGTTCATGCCTGTCGATATCGTCCAGACGTGCAGGTCGTGGACGTCGACTATCCCATCCAGCTGCTTTAGCGCGCCCGTGATCTCAGGGATGTCAAGCTCCCTCGGGGCCCCTTCAAGCAGGATGTGGGTGCTGCTTCTCACTATAGTGTAGGCGCTCCTTGCTATCAGGCCCGCTATCAAAAACGCCACTAGAGGGTCCACTATGGTTATGCTGGTGTAATAGGCAATAAGCCCCGTGATTATGACAGCCACGGACGACACTGTGTCATAGATTACATGCACAAAGGCGCTCTGGATGTTAATGCTTCCATGTGCGTGGCTCTTGAGCAGGAACATCACTGCCAGGTTGCCAGCCAGGCCGGCGCCGGCCACGGCCAGCATCAAGGGCGCGTCAATCGTCCGGGGCGACATGACTCTCAGAAATGCTTCGTACAGTACCCATGCCGAGATTGCGACAAGGGTCACACCATTTGCAAGAGCTGCAAGCACCTCTGCCCTATGGTAGCCAAAAGTCATGACGCCCGAATGGCTCCTCCCTGCCAATATTATTGCAAAGAGGCTCAGTCCTATCGCCATAACGTCCGTAAAGACGTGGACGGCGTCGCTTACAAGCGAGATGCTGCCGCTTAATATGCCACCAACAACTTCGATGGCTGCTATTGCGGCAGTGATTGCAAGGGACAGGGTCAGCAGCCTTTTTGGCTGCTTAAGGCCGCGGCTGGTTGCCAACGTGGATGATAGCCGCCTACCGTATTTACGCCTTGTTTTCGTTTGTGCCTATCTGGGCAAGCGGGACCTGCGCAGGGTTCTTGTACTTTACCACTTGCGAAGCCCCTTCCTTTGGATAGACTCCATAAATGAGCGCGGCCTTAGCCACCGTCGAGTCCTTCAGAGTGACCATGATTATCTGGTTGTCGTTTGAGCGCTCCAGCAGCACCTTTGATAGCCGCTCGGTGTTTTGCGCATCAAGGTGGGCATCGACTTCATCCATCAAGTAGAATGGAGACGGCTTGAGCGACTGGAGGGCAAGTAGGAACACCGTCGCGGCGATGGTCTTTTCTCCGCCAGACAGGGCGGTTGACTCGCGTGGCACATTCTTGTTTGGGAACTTTACCAGTAGCATCACGCCGCTAGAGAAGAGGTCAGTAGGGTTCTCTATCTCGAGCCACGCGGCGCCACCTGTCATCTTTTCAAATGTGTGGCGGATGTCTGCATCCACCTTCTGGAACGCCTCCATGAAGACTTGCTCTTTCTCCTTCACGATTTGCTCAATGAATGAAACTATGGAATTGCGCTCGCTTTCAAGCTGGTTGCGCCGGGTGGACATGCCGCGGTAGCCGTCCATCACTTGCACGTACGATTCGTCGGCGCGGAGGTTGATCCTTGACTTGACAGACTCGTATTCGTCGCCCAGCTCCTTGATTGCAGCCACCACATCCATCTCGTCAAGCAGGTTCTTGTAGCCGAGCCACACAAGGTCATTTGTAAGGCGCGACTCTTCAGAAGTGAGGTCTGTTACGTCCTTTCTCAAAAGCGCCGATTCTCTTTCGATGATGTTGTGCTCTTTGGACAGCTTGCGTTCGCTTTCTGAAAGCGCCTTTATCTTGCGCTCGTATTCTTGAAGCACGCTGTACGCGCTGCCAGAGGAGTCAATAACTTGCTGCTCCTGGTCCCTGAGCGACTTTAGTTCTGCTTCAAGCGCCTGCGCCTTTGCCTTCAGCTCTTCAGACATGTGTTTTCTTTGCTCTAGTTCCAGCGCAAGGCGCTCCTTTTCACCGTCCATTTCGCCGAGCTGTCGGGTATCGTTTTCCAGCCTGCTCTCAATACCGCCGAGAGTTGACGTCATCTGGCCGAGCTCGATGTTAGCGGAATCTATGGTCTTGATTATCTGGTTTCGCTCAAAATTCCTGGCGGCAAGCTCGCTCTTGCTTGATGGCTCGTCGCCAATGCCTTGCAATCTTGCAGACTGTTTTTCAATGGCAGGTGCCAAGAGCGAAAGCCTCCTTGTGTATCTCACTATTTCAACTTCGAGCGCGTCGGCCTCCGCCTGCAGCGCTTGATTGTCTAAAACCAGCTGCTGCATAGATCTTTCTTTGGCCGTTACTGCTTCAATTTCGCGCGTGATGGCGCTCTCTAGATTTCCGGTGCTCATTTCCAGCTTTATCTTTTCAGATTCGCCGGTACTGATCCTCTCTGCAATCTCTTGCAGCTGCGCGTTCTTTTTCTCTATAACCTTTGAGAGCTTGGCAAGCATTTCCCGCAGGTTTTCAACAGAGTCGCCAAACAGGATTGCCTTTGTCAGGTCGGATATCTTGCTTCCAAAGTCAAGTGCCATCGAGCCTCCCGCCGGCTCGAACAGCTCGCCCTCTGCCGACACGGTCCTGTATCCCTGCCTTGCCAGCATGTACGCGCTGGACGAAGTCTTTACAAGCACCGTGTCAGAGAACAGAAACGCCGGCAGCTTGTCGTAATCAGAGTGCACAAAGTCAGAAAGGCTGCCGACGACGTTGACGTCATCAGGCATGTCCTGCCTCGACTTGTGGCGGCTGACAATGTCAAGCGGTATTATCCTAAGGCGCGGGAGCTTGCGCTCTTTGGCATAAGTAGCTATCAGTATCATCGATTTTATGTCGTCAACTACAAACGCCTTCATCCACTCTGAACCGGCGGCAAGCACTGGCCGCTCGTAGTTCCGGTCCCACATAACAAGGTCGTGCACTAGACCCTTGATCCCGAACCTGTCTCTGTCCTTCATCAGCTCGGCGATGGCAAGATCCTCGTTCATGGCGTTTCTTGCGACGCTTGCCCTTTCCTCGAACTTTGTTGCCAGGTTTTCAGCGCGTGCCAGCAGGTTGGCAGAGCCGGCAAGCTCTTTTTCAAGCCCTGTCTTTGCGTCGGCAAGCTCGGTGACTTGCCTGACGGCATCCTGCAACTTGTCCCTGTCAGACCGAAGTGATTTTTCAAGTTGTGAAATCCAGCTCTTTGCTGCTTCTATCTCTGACTGCAGGGAAGAAACTGCATTATTGTTAGAGCTTTTTTTGTAATTGCTGGTCTTGACTTTTTCTTCCAGCCTAGCTGCGGCAAGCTCGATCTGTCCCTTTAGTGACGACATCTTTGATAGCCTTTTTTCCAGCTTTTGCCTAAATGCCGCATACTTTGCAACCTTGGCAGTTATTCTTTCTACTTCCGCGTCGATAATATCGAGTTTTGAGCGGAGCTCTGCCACTGTCGCCTTTTTCTGCTCTGCCGCTGCTCGTAGCCTGTCCGCGTCGGCGCGCATGTTCTCTATGCGCTGGGCGGTAGCCTGCTTGCCAGTGTCAATCGTCGGCAGTCTCCTTTCAATGTCGACTATTCTGCGCTCTGACTCGCCAAGCATTGCCTTTGTGCGCTCGGAATCATGTACGACTCCTGATATCTTGCTCGTGACCTGAGCTCTTGCTCTTGTCGCGGCATCAACTTCCTGCATGAACTTTGTCTTCTCTGAATCGAGCTTTTCTATCTCTTGCCTAAGATCGTCTGCCTGCTTTGACAGTTGCGACGAGCGCTGGTTGTTTGAATCAAGGATCTGCGCGCTTGTTGCCAGCTTGTGCCTCACTGTCCTTATCGTGTTTGACACTTGGACTGCTTTGAAGCGCTTGAGTTCCGCGCCGATTTGATCGTAGCGTAGTTGGTCGTTCCTCTCTGCCTCGAGCTCGTCAATTCGTTTTCGGATCTCGCCCATCCTTGCAAACGCCACCTCGAGCCTCCTGTCAGCCTCGTCAAGCTGCTTCAGAGCCTCTGCTTTTTTCTCGTCAAAATAGGAGAGGCCTACGATGTCCTCAACAATCTTTCTTCGCTCTTCCGAATTAAGCTCTGAAATCCTAGTTATCATGCCCTGCTGGACGATGTTGAGCTTATTTGGAGCTGCAAGCACCACCTCAAGGAGCTCCATGATCGCTGTTTTTGCAACTTTTTTGCCGTTGAGCGAATACTGGCTCTCGCCATTCTGCCCCTCCATCTCGCGGGTAAGAGTCACGCTGTCAGAATCGACTGGTATGCCCCTGTCCGTATTGTCAAATGTCAGAGAAACGCGGATTAGCCGGTGGGCGCTATTCTGGCTGTCATGGAAAAGCGACTGGAACTTGTCCACCCTGAGGGCTTTGGGACTGTTCTCGCCGATGGCAAACATGATGGCATCTAGGATGTTGCTTTTGCCAGAGCCGTTTGGGCCGGTCACCGCCACCAGGCCCTTCTCAAAGTGCACTATGGTGTTCTTGAAGCCAAACGACTTGAATCCGTACACTTCGAGTTTCTTTATGTGCACCAAATGATAGCTATCGGGTTGAGTTTCCAAAAGGGCTAATTATGCGTTGTAGCGTTCATTCCAGCTCCTTTTAGTAAAATCTTTTTGGCTTTATAATTGCGTGAGACAGAGAAAACCTACTCACGACAAACGCCGATGCCCGCCACTATAGTCTGGCGTCAAGCAAGCAGCAAGCGATTACCTTTCCCGCTTGCCCTCGACAAATTCCAAAAAGTTGGCCTTTGCCACAGAATACGGCATCTGCACAGGCGGATGCTTGAAGCAATAGGCAGATATGCTCTCAAGCGGCCCAGAAATGTTTCTGTCAATCGCTATCTTGGTCGCTCTCACCGCATCTATCATGACTCCTGCGCTGTTGTACGCGTCGACGACCTTCAGCTTCAAGTCGAGCTCTACTGG
The DNA here is from genome assembly GCA_021325075.1 of Nitrososphaeraceae archaeon. Classification (GTDB taxonomy): domain Archaea; phylum Thermoproteota; class Nitrososphaeria; order Nitrososphaerales; family Nitrososphaeraceae; genus Nitrososphaera. The sequence continues at coordinate 32,596 of JAJPHX010000052.1, forward strand.
GATTCCGCCAAAGTACTGCCCTTTTATTGAAATATAACAGACCTTGTCGTTGTCAAGGAACGATACAAAGTCTGATGGACCGATTCGCATCGGTATGTCGTACGGCGCCATTGCTGCAACGGCGCTAGTCTTGCTTATACGCTTGTCTTCAAGGCGCTCTTCGTCAAGCATGTTGTAAAAGTCCATGTCGCCTCCGATGTTCAGCTGATAAGTCTGGTCAATCTTGACGCCCCTGTCGACAAACAATTTCACCAGCGTCTTGTGCACAACCGTAGCGCCCAGTTGGCTCATCACGTCGTCTCCGGCGCACGGCAATCCGCGGCCTTCGAAGGCCTGCTGCCACTTTGGAGTTGATGCAATGAAAACCGGGATAGCGTTGATGAACCCGCAACCCGCGTCAAGGCAGCATTCAGCGTAATACTGCGTGCCGCGCCTGCTTCCTACAGGCAGGTAACTGAGCAGCATTTCGGCCCCGGTGTCCTTGAGCACTTGGGCGACGTTAACCGCTGGGCCGCTTGCTACCTTGACCTTCTGTGAGAGGTGGCGCCCGACTCCGTCATGCACTTCGCCTTTCATGACCTTGACTTCCATTTTGTCAATTTCGTTGATTATCCTGACGGTGTTGTTTGGTTTGGCAAATATCGCCTCAGAGAGGTCCTTGCCGACCTTTGTATCCGCGACGTCAAACGCGGCTACGAATTCAATGTCAGACGGCTCGATTCCGCCAATGCTATAAGCCGTCAGGCCAATCCAGTCCTGATCAGGCTTGCGAGCCTCTGGATTATTGCGATAATAACGTGTTCCTTGGACAAGAGCCGACGCGCAGTTGCCGACGCCGGCCACGGCAACTTTTACCTTTCTGCCCATAACAGGTATTTTGCATTAAACTCTGCTTAATATATCTTGCAAGTCATTCCGTTTCCTTGAGCACCAAGTGGCGCCTCTTCGTTATCTCTAGCTCGTTTTCTTTCAACAGATACTTCAGATCATAGTCGTGCCTTGCACAAAGGTACAGTATCAACTTGAACGCGTTGATGTCTGCCGGCAGGTCCTTTTCGATTGCCTGCTTTTCGCCGGGATCAATTTTCAACACGTTGATGTCGCTCTCTTTGATCACAACGTAGACAGACGCCGGCTCGAAGCATCCGGCAACCTGACATGCCGGACGTTGAATGGGTGGCTTGAGGCCCTGCCCATCGTCATCCTCATGAAGCATGCTCTGACAGGTATGTCAAAATTTAATATTTACAGGTTATTTCTTTCTGTAATGAATTGTCTTTAGTGATTATAGTACAGATTTATGTATCGAGTCTTGTAAGCGCATGATTGTCGAAACTCTTTAATTCAAATACGCGCAGGTTTTGCAAAGACGTATATCTTTTTAGTATAAGCAACCTCAAAGCCTGCTTTTTCGTAGAACGGCAGCAATCCTTCGCTACCGAGAGTCTGTAGAAACATGTTTTCAGACATCCGCGCAGCGTTTTTCAGTATGCTTCTTGCCAGGCCCCTGCCGCGCAGCTGCAAAATCGTGCCAAGGCAATAGATGCCTGTCACACTGTTTTTTGAATAAAGCGCGGCGCATCCTGCAGCGGCGCCTTCCTTGTATGACAAGAGCAGGTTCATCCTATCTGCACTGGCGTTCATTATCCTTTCAATTTCAGGCTTCCATTCCGGGACAGAGAAAGCCCTGCAAAAGACATCTATCCATACAGGCAGCAACTGCCGGTCGGCAACCACTGTCTTGCTACTGATTGTTGTGGCAGGACCTGATTTTAGCACGTACATCGTATCTATCTGGGAAAATCCCTTTCTCTCAAGCAAATCTGTTCTGTCATGCAGATAGCAGTCCATGCCTTTCTGCCAGAATATTTTTGCAACCCGTCGTGATGCCACAATGGTATCAGGACAGTCTGAAACTCTTGACCTGTTAAAGAAATAGTCACCTTTTAGCTTGTTGTTGACAAGCGCGTCGGCGCAGCCAACCTTGGCGCGCTCTGCCCACATCGAGCAGAATGACCATTCGTTGTCTTCCATGCTGTCAATATCGTAGCCCGAAAGTGCTCACCATCGCATCTGACAGCTGGCGCGTTTTTGCCGCTTCAACCATGATCTCCAGCGCGCCAGGAGTGTCAAAGTCATCCTCGATCCGCTCAAAGAACCTGTCTTCCAGTTTTGACTTGGGTCCTGCCTTTTTACCTGCTATCAAGCTATTGATGCGCTCGTACTTTTCGATGCCTTTTTCCGCAAAATCAAATTGATCTCTATAATGTCTTGAATAGAGATATAGCCGTATCGCGTTTGCGCTGTGTCTCTTTAGTAGAGCGCGTATCGCAACAGTATTTCCAAGCGACTTGCTCATCTTGCTACCTTTCAGCCGCACCAGCCCGACGTGCGTCCAGAACCTCACGGGACTTTCAAGCGAGGTCAGCGCCTTTAGCTGTGCAAGGTGCGATTCGTGGTGGGGATATACAAGCTCGCTTGCCCCGCCGTGGATGTCGTATGCGCCGGCAAAATTCGCCATGGCCACAGATGAATCCTGCAGGTGCCACCACGGGATGCCGGTGCCTAGCGTGCTGTTGTAAAACATCAGATCGAAATGTTCGCTTGCGTTCCAAAGCAGTATGTCCGACGGCAATTTTTTTGCCGGCGAAATGTCAAGCCGGCAGTCATCAAGGTTCTGTCTCGTCATCCGGGCCATTCTGCCAAGCGACCCTGTGTTGACTGTGTCGAGGTAGACATTCCCTCCCGAATGGTATGCCTGGCCATCCCTGACAAGCTGCAAAACCAGTTCCTCTGCCAGCCGCACGTGATCGGAAACGCGCGCAAAAGCAAAGCCTGTGATTCCAATCGATGACAGGTCGTGGAGCAGCTCGTTTATGAACTTCGTTGCCAGCTCGAGCGGGCTTGATCCTGCCGATCTTGCCTTGCTGAATATCTTTTGGTCGATGTCCGTAATGTTGACTATAATTCGCACCTGTGCATCTTTCTGCCTGAAGTACCTTGCAACCAGATCGTAAAACAAGAGCATCCGCGCGTGGCCTACGTGCGAATAGTCATACACGGTCGGGCCGCACAGCATCATGCTGACAGAATTGTTTTTGATCGCAAACTCTTCCTTTCTGCCGGCCATCGTGTCGTAAAGTTTCACTTATCGCAAGCTGGGCGAATCTGGCATTAAAATCCTTGTTTTCAGTCGGCCATAGACCTGTACACCTTGGCCAGCGCCAAGTGGTGCTCCTCTGCAGGAGCGTTGCCTGTAGACCTTGCCTGGTCGATCATGTCAAGCTCGTGCGCGAGCCTCTCTTGAATTAGTTTTTGGTAATTGTCAGCGATTGCCTTCAGGGTGCTTTCTGCCCTTTCCTTCATTTCCCTGTCCGCACTGTCGATGTGGTTTCTGATGTCGTGCAGGAACTTGTTATAGGTGTCCGGGCTGACTACCACTGGGAGAAAAGTAACAGTCTGCTATATAAGACAAATGAAAAAATCCTCTAGATCGCTTCGGCAAGCTCGGGCCGCTCCTGGCTTATTATCTTGGACAGGCCGCGCATGTAGTTTCTCGCAAAGGTCGTCACCGGCTGTGAAGAGTACCAGATGCACCCGAGCACCTTGCAGTCGTGGCACGTCCTTGCAATGTCCCACTGTGGCGCGCTCCATATCTCTTCCACGCTCCGCTCAAGCAGACTGTAGGTGTTCTCTGGGCTGTTGAACTTCCAGCACGGGACCATCACACTGCCGTTGCCGTTGACAAAGATGCTTTTCCATACGCCGCACTCGTCAAACACCGTCCTGCCATGATCAATGACTTGCTGGAAATACTCTGGCGGTATCATGAGCGGCAGCGCGCCTGGCTTTTTCATGTAGTCAAGTACGCTCCTGCTCACCTCTTTCATCGTCTGCTCGTCAGGCAATAGCGAGTAGTTGACGTCTGACCTGTCTTCTACAAAGGTGAGCGACACCGCGCCTGCACCAAGTTCTCGCGCCCTGTCAAAATATGTCTGGTCGATGAACTCTTTTGTGTTGTATTTTGTTATCACGCTGTTGAGGTAGTGCGGCACCTTGTGGTCTGTCAACAGCTGTAGGTTGTCCATAGCCCTGCGGTACGTCTGCGGAGTCACCCCGCGCACCTTGCAGTACGGCTCCTCAAATACAGAATCGATACTGCAGGTCACAAACTGGATATGCTTTTTCAGCTCGTCAAGATCGATCGTGTGTAAAAGCGAGCAGTTAGTGATGAGAGTCACTGGCATCTTCAGCCCGTGCAGGTACTTCACAAGCTCCATAAAGTCCGGCCGGCTTGTAGGCTCGCCGCCCTCCACGATGCACCAGACGCAGTACTTCGCTATCTTGTCAAATATCAGCTTCCACTGATCTGTGGTCAGATCGTGCGCCCTCGCAAACTTGATCTGGCCTTCCTTGTCAGGATCGCCAAACGGACACATCGGGCAGTAGTAGTTGCAGTAGTGTGTCATGCTGAAAACTGCGACAAGCGGCCGCCTCCTGCCTACGGCCATGTTAGCGCCCCACTTGCCTAGAAGCTTGATGGTGCGGATGGTGTCGACCATTTCCTGCAATTTTGACGGGAGGGCAACCTATAAGCAATTCTGTGATGCAAAAGGCTTTTTCAGAACCGTGCATTGTCTATGCCGTGATGGACCTACTGGATTTCGGAGTGCAGGTGGTTGCAGTTTCTGCCTCCGGCGTCCTTGCGCCCGGCCCTCTGTTCTTTGCAAACATGCTCTATGGCACCCGGCATGGAGCGCGATCGGGATTAAAGGTGGCGTACGGCCACACAGTGGTCGAGCTACCGCTAGTAATCCTGCTTGCCGCTGGCCTCTTCTCAACGGCAGTCGCGGTCCGGTATGCCGTGACAATAGGTCTGGTTGGAGGGGTCGCAATCCTTGGCTTTGCGGCGCTCCAGATAGTCGATGTCGCAAGAAAAAAGGGCAGCCAGGCGCACAGCCCTATAGCAGTGGGCAGCAAGAGCCCATTTGTCGCAGGGGTTGCCCTTACTGCGCTCAATCCGTTCTTCCTTGTATGGTGGTTTACGGTTGGATTGAAACTGATAACAGACTCGGCCATGTTCGGGCTTGCCGCCGGGATTGCCATCCTTTTTGTGCTACACATCTGGATGGATTATGTGTGGCTCGCAGCAACAGCCTATCTTGCTTCAAAGGGCAGTTCTGTCCTCAAGTCGAGGTACTATCCCATACTACTGCTCGCGCTTGCTGCAGTGCTGGTGTATTATGGGATTTACTTTGTGCTATCGGCAATATACAATCCTTAGGATTTGGATTAAATAGTCCATATCAAGTCCAGTTTCTGTGTCGCCACGTGTTCTCCATTATCTGGTCTTTGCCCTAGTTGCCACTGCTTCTTTTCTTTTGCTCTCTTCCATGCACCAAGTTGACGCACAAGCAACCGGGCTTGAACTCTCAATACAGGACTATAAAATGAAAAATGGATCAAGCCTGACCCAGAACATGACCATTTCTGCTGAAAATGCAGGGGCGCAAAATGTTACAATATCAAGCATAGACTTTACCTACCACCGCGAATGGCTGACAATAGGAAAAGAGCCGCCTTTTGGTATTTCGTATGATCCAAACCTAAAATGTGTGTGCATCAATGTGCCAGTAACGGTAACACTGCCGCAGGACGTAGAAGGTGGAAGGGAGATCCCAGTATTGGTAAAAGGAATTGCAGGAACCACGCAGCTGAGTTCCTCTTCTTCGCTTCGGATATTTGCAGAGGCAGACAGTTCCAACCAGTGGACAGTCATCTTTGTTTCAGTCGTTGTCCCTATCGCCGCAGCCATCATTGGCGTCATATTTGTGTACAAGCGTGTAATCAGCCGGTAGCGGCTGGCACATCCTTGACCAAGATGTGTTCAACTCTGTATGCGGGGATCAGCTCCCTCTTTATGATAGAGTTGGCCTTTTCGTTCTTGTAAAACGTGATGGTGACAAACTCTGACACGACTTGGACGTTTATTGTCTCGCAAATTTGCGGGTCTTTTGCTCCGTCAAATTCCTCGATAGTTGTCTCTGGCTTGCTGCGTGTCTTTTGCGAATACAAGACAATTACGTTGTCCACTTCAAGGCCGTGAAATTTGATTACTTTCTTCTCTGCCACTGTTGTAACACGGCGCAGCAACTGGTAATAATATTTGTACAGATTCTTCCTGTCATTGCAGGTCTGATTCGTCATTCAGTTGGGTGCCGCTGGTTGCTACTCTTGCCACTTGCTTTTTGCCGGTAGGGTCAATCAATTTGCATTCTTCTTGCTCTACATGGAGAGTGGTTGAAGCGACTTTGGATGGCTCTATGACTTTGTCTGAAGGCACATGCACGTTGTTTCTTATTTCCTTGGACCAGACTGCAACATCCGGCGTATCCGTTATGTCCATTATACCACTTGTGTTGCCGGCCTTTGCAGGATTAGTTTCTTTTCTAAATCTTGCAGTTTCATCAGCCAATGGAACATAATGCCCAACAAAGTATTAATCATCTTCAATTCTGCCGCGGAAAAGAACGCTTATCTAAGGCTTGCCGCCTAGACACAAGCATTGGCGTATGCAACTGACCAGCAACCGGTGCGCGACAACCTCAAATTATTCGGGTACATGGTAGGCGCAGCACTGTTCTTTGCCGTGACTCTTCTCGCCTCGTTTTTTGTCATCATTGTCATCATAAACCAGATGCACATACCCGGTGACGTAGCCCCAAACTTTTTCATGCTCGGGCTAGTGCCGCCGTCGATAGCGACGGTTCTGCTCTTTACTAAAGTCCTTGGCAGGTTCATGTAAAAACATAAAAAGAAATAGCCAAAGCAAAGACAGGCGTCGCATGCATGTTATCTTACTTGGCTCTAGAAATCGGGACGTCGATCGTTGAAACGTTTCTTGTCCTGCCGTCCTCTGATTGCACGGTCTCTGAGCCCAGCTTGATCGGTCCAATCTTGTACCCGAGCGTGTCCATGCGCTTGACAATTATCTGGGCCACGTCTACTGCCCTTGTGATGCTCTTGCCCCTTGCCTTTATTATCACCGTTGGCTCGTTTGCCAGCTGCACCAGAGTGGCTGTGACGTAGGTCATGAGTGGTTTTTTTCCGATAAATATTTCGTTGTTTGGCTTGCTTTGCCTGACAGTGTTGGTGTTTGTGGTGTTTGTAGACATGGTGCGAGAGTATTCAGCACCCTAGAATATAACGTTTGTTCTGACATCTTCTAGCTAACTGGGCTGTGTGTATTTTTTGAGTATGCTTTCAAGCTGCGAAGGGTTCTCAGCTATTTCCCTGACTGCATCGGGATTTTCCACTTCATAGCAATGGAGCAAGCTATCTTCATCCTTGTAGAACAGGAATACCTTGCCGTCATGGATAATGTGGTAGAGTTGATCCGGCACCATCTTTTCAGTCTTGAGCTTGATGCCTTCTTCGTTGGCAACCACCGGGTAGTCGTCGCCTGCCGCCATGCAGCATCTAGTTTGTTTCTCTCTATTAATTCTGTTGCGCCTTGTACATGAATGGCTGAAAGTGCAAGACTTGAACCGAAAGACTGGAACAAATTGCTTGCAAAAGCTATTGCTCATACTAAACCTAAAATTGCTTTGTGCAGTTCTACAATACCAATTAAAAGAATGATGCATTAATGCCACCAACCAAAAATGAATAATCAAACGCGACAACCAAAGAATAGACAGCGCCCAAAAACCCGTGCTCAGTTTTTGCCACTATACAAAATCCACGCACGGCGTTCCGCGTATTGCGCCCCTAGAATGGGTCTGCACACACAAGGATAATAAGACAAATCCTACATAATCTAACTGTGTACACGAAAAAGGCTCCCTGGCAGCACAGGGATACTGGCCTAACGATAAGGATGATAGTCAGCTTTGCAGTCCTCACGATACTCTACCTTGTTTTCTTGAGCGTCCTTGCCTATGTCGGACTTGGCGCCATCCCGATAGCATTAATCGCCGGAATGATGATACTTGCCCAGTGGTACTTTTCCGATAGGATTGTGCTGTGGAGCTCTGGCGCAAAGGTAGTGACAAGAGAGCAGTTCCCCGAGCTTCACGACCTTGTCGAGCTGATTGTCGCAAGGAACAACCTTCCAAAGCCAAGGATTGCAGTCATCAACACCAAGATGCCAAACGCGTTTGCAACTGGCAAGAGCAAGAAGAGCTCGGTGGTGGCGGTGACCACCGGCCTGATGGAAATGCTTGACAACGAGGAGCTAGAAGGAGTCGTCGCGCACGAACTTTCGCATATCAAAAACCGCGACGTGCTGGTGCTGACGCTTGCAAGCCTCTTTTCAACGATAGCGTGGTACATGATGCAGTTTGGCATGTACGGCGGCATGTATGGTGGCGGTTACGGCGGCCGCAACAGGGACAACGGCGGAGGGATGGCACTCGTGCTGCTCGTCGCGGTCATCACGTGGTTTGTCAGCTTTTTGATAATCAGGGCGATATCGCGCTACCGCGAGTTTGTAGCAGACAGGGACGGCGCAATGATGACAGGCAAGCCGGTAAAGCTTGCAAACGCTCTGCTCAAGATAAGCGGGACCATGAAGCGCATACCGACCCAGGACCTGAGGCAGGTAGAGGGCATGAACGCGTTCTTTATCGTGCCAGCCATTTCTGGCAGCTCCTTTACCGCCCTGTTCTCCACACACCCGCCGGTGGAGCAGAGGGTGAAAAAGCTCATGGAAATGGAGGCGTCCATGAGCTGAGTTTTTTTCGCAGGATACGCGACGACATCAACGCCAAGCGCCTGCCAAAGGCAGACTCGGAAGTGCTGTTCTCCCTATCTTCCGGCTACATCACACTTGAAACAAAGCTCGGATTGAAGGTGACCGGCAGGTGCGCCCTCACATTCAAGGGCGTCAGCGGCACCTATTTTTATGAAATGGAGCAAGATGTCAAGCGATTCCTTGACAGCCTGAACCCCGAGTTTGACCTGGCTTATCGCATAGTCACTGACTCGTACGGGTATGTGTGGATAATACTGGAAGGCAAGAGGATCGAAGACCTGCTGGCGGGCCTGACCGCGGTTGGCGACACTGTGGAAGAAAAAGGGTTTTCAGACCAGATACTGGCCGCTGTCTTTGAATTTTCAAGTGAGCGTCAGGGCGGATACCAATATCTGATATACAACTACAAGCGCAACAACTTTTACCCTTTTGTGCCTGCAGGCCAGAAAGACAGAAGCACAGAACAGGAAATGCAGATCATGGCTGCGGTTGGCGATGAAATGCCGTTTGAAAAAGATATGACCCGGTGGTATCCGATGTGGGACCTTCCACTCAGATCTCGGGGATGACGCCTTCTCCCTGAAACAGCCTTTTTGCCTCGTCTATTGATAGGTCGGCGCTTGGCAAGATAATATCTGACCTAATTATCTCACGCGGGTTAAGTGGTTTGCCGTTCTTCATGACCATATCATTGAGCTCTGAGAGCAATTTCTTGAACTCGCTGTCGTCTGACCGCTCTTTGCTCACCAGCTCAACTAGGGCATTATCAATATCGTTGAGCTTTTTCAGCGTCTTGCTATCTACAGTAAACTGCCCGTGACCCATGATCCTAACGATCTTTTTGCCAGCAGGCTTTTCAGCGACGCTTTTCGCTTTCATCTTGGCTGCCACAGGCTTTTTTCTGACCCTTACAGTTGGCTTTCGCGCAGAAGCCGCCTTTTTTGAGCGTAATTTACCCTTTACAGCGCGTTTTGACTTGAGCTTGCTTGCCGCCCTGTTCTTGCTCTTTACTTTTCTCTTCATTGTTGTGCTTCTTGCTCCACCTGTTGCTTCTTCTTACGTTCCCTCTCTGACTTTAACTTTGCTAATTCTTCCTCAACCGAGCTCTGTACTGTAATTTTTTCAAGTTCTTTCTCAATTTCATCCTTATTTGATGTATAGTCTGTCAATACCCCTGAATTCATCATGTCATCCAAGGCTTGGGACTTTGCCTTCATTTTCTCGGTCTTGTCCTCGGCCCTATCCATCGCCATGCCGACATCTGCCATTTCTTCAGAGATGCCGGTGACACTTTCCTTTATTTTGACCTGCGCTTCTGCCGCGGAATATTGCGCCTTTATAACCTCTTTCTTTGATTTGAATTCCTCAACCTTGAGTGCCAGCCTCTTAGCAGTGTCTTCCAGCTTTTCTTCCTCTTGCTGCATGTCGGCTATCTGCTTGTCAAGGCTCCGTACCTGAAGTAGGTTGGCGTTCTTGCGCTCCAGCGCGAGTTTTGCTAGGTCTTCCCTGTTGACGTCAAGCGACCTTCGCGCCTGCTCGTCAAGAAGGTGGATATTGTCCCACAGCTTTGACTTTTGCATTTCCAGCCTCTTTCTAGCTGTCATGACCTCGGCAAGGCTTCTTCGCAGCTTGTTCAGCATTTCAAGCTGCTTCACATAGGAATAATCAAGAGCTTCTCTTGGATCTTCGTATTTGTCAAGGAGCGTGTTTACTTTTTGCTTAACAACGGTTGAGATACGGTTCATCAGTCCCAATTCTTTGTCATTCTATTATTCGAGTTATGATTATTAAAATATGACGATTCTACCTGCCAGACCTGCGCCAGTCATGCTCGTCAGGTGGCCCATATTCTTCTTTCTTTTTGAAGTATCCCCAGTATAACAAAAAGCCGCCAGCGGCAAGCATTGCGATGACAAACTTTTCATTTGTTATTTGCGCGTTGATAAAGTTGTCAAGGAAAAACCCTGTCGTATACTCAATGCTGTAAAAGACAAGATTTCTTATCGCGATAATTGCAGCCATGATGATGAAGAGGATGCCCATTGCAGACATCCAGTTCTTGCCGCGCCTGCTACCGCCAGCCTCTTCCTTCCACCGCATGATGCTACTCTAAAGAAGCCATTGCTGATAACATTTGCGTTTAGGTAAGCTTGACTCCTGGGTTCTTCATCTTGTTCTTTTTCGCGGCGTTTAGCAGCATCGGTGTCAGTATCTCTGCCTGGTACGTGAGGGCAAGTGGCCCGAGGTAAACGGGGCGCAGGCCGCTTATTTCGTTGACGAGTTCCGTCAGCTTGGCTACGACGTTTAGGTCGTCACCGCAAATGAACGTGTCAGCATCGAGACTCTGCCCGACATTTTTCAGCTTCACTTCAGATATAGTGTGGAATGCAGACACTACCCTCGACCTAGGTTGAAGCTTGTCCGCGACCAATTCTCCTGCGGGCTTTTTATGCTGCTCTAGCGGGATATAGACAAACCCGGCATCAGTCCTGGTCATCGGCACTATCGGAGACACGACTATGCAGTCGTCCCTTATCTGGCCGGCCAGCTTGCCGCAAGTATCATCGATAAATTCGTAGGGGATTGAAAGTATTAATACGTCAACATTTTTCGCAAGCGAAAAGTTGTCGTCGCCCGAAATGCTTCCGGAAATGCCGCCGTAGGACTGCTTTGCCGCAATTGTATAGTTATCTGCAGCTTCTTTTGCCTTCTGGGCATCCCTCGAGCCGACAATGATGTCATGCTTTTGGCACCATCTGAGCGCAAACCCTTCGCCCATGCCGCCAGTGCCGCCCACTATTCCGATCCTCATAGATTCGTTCACAAGTGATTTGGATATTAATGTTGCATCAACTTGCACATTAGTCTTCTTGGCGATGCTTGAATTACACAGGCTTAATCAACTGCAACTATTGCCAATAGCTCCACACAACGGTCATGTAAAAAATTATTAAGTGATCTTGTTATTCACAGGTGTCCAGCCATTGCCTCTAGCCATCTTTATGCGTCATGGGCAGGCCGAAAACAACGTCAGCAGGATACTTGTCGGCAGGCATATTGAGGCGCACCTGACAGAGCAGGGCAGGCAGCAGGTCGAAGATGCAGCCAGGCAGCTAAAGAGTGTAGAGATAGACAAAGTCTATGTTTCGCCAGTCATCAGGGCGGTAGAGACTGCGCAGATAGTGTGCAAAGCGCTTGGCATGAACTACGAAATAGACGAGCGACTGTACGAAATCGAGCTAGGCAAGCTTGTCGGCATGAACTACGAAGAGGTGACAACAAAGTACGGCGACCTGTTTTTGAGATTCTACTCTGAGAGCGATCCTGTGCTTGCAAACTTTGGCGTAGAGACATTTGCCTCCGTCAAAAAACGCGTCAGGAATCTCCTTGATGAAATCCTGCAAAAGTACGAAGACAGCAATATCCTGATGGTCACTCACCTTGACCCGATAAAGGCCGCGCTTGCGTCCCTGCTGGACCTAAAGCCAGAGGCACTTTACCGATGGCACATACGCAATGCCTCACTGACCATCCTGAAGCAAGAGAGCAAGGTCTACTCGCTTTCAGGCGTCAACGTAATGGCGATGCACAGGTATCCAACCGAATGACTCCCATTTCCAAAACCTTAAATAAGATAACGAAACTGACACATAACAGAAAAAGGACGGGATGATATGGTCTCATATTCGAAGTTGGCTTTGTTCCTGATTCCTGTCGTGGTTCTTTTCCTTCTTGACGTCAACTCTGCATTCGCCCAAGAATCATCAAAGCAGTACATGAGTGCAAGGATAGAGATCTGGGCATTATTCTATAGGCTCATGGTTGTGGCATTCGTTATTGGCGCGGTAGTGATGGGAACCATTACATGGGTCGTCTGGAGGTTCCGCGAGTCACATCCAAAGAACAAGGGGAGCATAACCCCTTCTAGATCGGAGGGTGCGCATCACTAATGGGCCACGCGACGATCGAATGGGTGTATGTCGGCGTAGTGATTGCAGTGCTCGTCTACGTAGGTGCTGACGCATGGAATGTTGAAAAAATGCTAACTGATGCTCCGCCAGAAGCCAAAGTCATTAAAGTCACGGGTCAGCAGTGGTTCTGGACCTTCGAACACGAAGACGGCACACAGGAGATAGGTGAGCTGCACCTTGTCAAAGGAGTACCATACAGGTTTGAAGTGACGTCCAGAGATGTGATTCATTCGTTCAACACGCCAGACTTTGCAATGATGATTGACGCGGTGCCAGGCAGGATCAACACGATATGGTTTGCTCCTGATCAGTCAGGCCAATTCCTTATACAGTGCAGGGAATACTGCGGATTTTCACATTACCAGATGAGGGCCAAGCTGTTCGTAGAAGAGCCAACCACCAGTGGAGGCAAAGTCACCAATGCTTCAGCTGATTTGACGCCATCGATAGGCGCCACGGCAGCTGCAAGCTGAAATTCTTTTTCATAATTTTTCATCTAATCGCCTTCCAGCATCTTTGCTAGAATATCGCGCGGTACCAAAAACAAAATGCTTTTATTGATATAGCATTCCATCTATGAGCAATATAGAGGGATGGATGCGAGTTGGTACTAGAGGTTAAAAAACCCCGTCCAATGTGGGAGATTCTTTTTTCGACCCATCACACCGATATCGGTCTGCTGTATATCTACCTGTCCACCACAGCTTTTATCATAGGCGGCGCGCTGGCGATCGGGATTCGTTCAGAACTATTCCTTCCCGGCAATCAGGGCATAATTCCTGATTCCAACACATTCCACAGGATATTCACCGTCCATGGCACAAACATGTTGTTTTTCTGGCTCATCCCATTTGCTTCTGGCATCGGCAACTACCTGATACCGATCATGGTCAGGTACAAAGACATGGCATGGCCAAAGCTCAACGCAGTCGCGTTCTGGATGCTTCCAGTAAGCATGGCGCTTGTCTGGCTTGGCTTTGCTGATACGACATGGAACGCTTATCCGCCTTATTCGATCATCAGAGCTCCTGGCCCCGCGGCTGAAATGTGGATCTTTGGACTCAAGATCGCAGGTATCTCTTCAGTTCTTGGAGCTATCAACTTTGTCGTGACTATTCTCAAGATGAAGCATCCAGACCTGCCGCTCATGAAGACGCCGCTCTTTGTCTGGGCGACTCTTGTAACGTCGCTGATGATAATCGTCGCAATGCCAACATTTGCTGCGGCTCTCATCATGTTATATACGGACAGGCTCGGGATATCCGGTTTCTTTAACCCTGCAATGGGTGGCGACCCCATAGCCTACCAGCACTTGTTCTGGTTCACGTTCCATCCCGAAGTGTACATATTCCTCATACCTGCGGTAGGAACTGCATACGAGCTCATACCCAAGTTCTCCAGAAAGCCAATCTTTAGCTATGGCTCGGGAGTCATCGCATTCGTCATGCTTGCCATAGTAGGGTTCGCATCATGGGCCCACCACATGTACGCAACAGGCATGAGCTTCACAGAAAAGACAGTGTTCATGGTAGGGACGCTTGCAGCAGTTCCAGCTTCAGCCATGCACATCTTTAACTGGATAGCCACTATGTGGGGCGGAAGGATCAAGTTTGCCGCTCCGATGGCTTTCACGGTTGGAGGAATTGTATTGTTCTTCTTTGCAGGAGCCGGAGGCATCGTCAACACCGCAATGCCGTTGGACTTCCTCACACACGACAGCTACTGGGTAGTAGGGCACATGCACCTGTTCCTCATGGGAATGATAACCTTCGGCTTCATAGGCTTCCTGTACTACATGTTCCCGCTGATAACGGGCAGGATGTACAACGAAAGGGCCGCCATGATCCAGTTCTGGCTGATGTTCGTTGGAGTATCCATGATATTCCTGACCCAGCACGTCTTGGGCCTGTACGGCCAGCCAAGGAGGACGTTTGACTACATCCCAGTCCAGCCACTCATCATACTGAACCAGATATCGACAGTTGGCGCATGGATAACCGCAGCCGGAGCTGCTGTCTTCATTGCAAACCTGATCAAGAGTACGGTATCGGGCAAGCCCGCAAACATGGAAGACCCATTCAAATTAGGCGAGCAGTACTACGACTACGCGAGGCGCGAGCCTCACCATTAAGGAGGTAGATGAGCTACGAGTTCACACGACGAACACAGCCACGAAAAAGAGCCGATCATCCTGACATCGCCACGGCGCATGGCAAAGGGCCTTGCGATAGTAATAGTCACCTTGGCAGTAGGAGCGGCAATCATCATCCCATTCTTCCATGACATGTACAAGAACCCGCCTCCAGTGACCCAGATAAAGACGTCCAACCCTGCCCCAACACCGGCACCAGAAGCAGGGACAACCGTCATATCTATACTACAGGGCGCTTCAGCTCAAGGCAACAAAGCATTTGACCCTGACCCGGCACAAGTCCCGGTTGGCAACAAGGTAGTCTGGCAGAACCAAGACACTATTCCACATACTGCAACGTCAGGAACTGGACCGGATGACGCCAACCACGGCAAGATATTTGACACAGGCATCATCAATGGCGGCTCCAAGTCAAAGGCCATGGATCTGACAGGGGCAAAGGAAGGCGACACCATCAACTACTTCTGCTCAGTCCATCCATACATGAAGGGCGAGATCAAGGTTACAGCTGCGCAGGCAGGAGGAGCAACTGGCGGCACGGCAGCCGGACCCACGATAAAGATCCTACAGGGCGCGTCAGTTCAGGGTAGCCAGCCGTTTGACCCTGCAGAGCTGACTGCAAAGAAAGGCGACAAGGTGAGTGTCACAAATGAAGATACGCTTCCACACACAGTGACTTCAGGAACTGGGCCAAGCGACTCTGACTCGGGCAAGCTGTTCAACACCAACATAATCGAAGGAGGCAAGACTGTCACGATAGACCTAGCTAATGTGAGCCCTGGAGAATATGCCTATTACTGCATGGTCCATCCATACATGACGGGTAAGATGAAAGTAGAGTAAAAATGCAATTACTCAAAGCCCTTTCTTTTACCACCCTTTCTGTCCTTTTTTCACTCATGTTTATCGGAGGGTACGTTAGCGCTTCCGGCGTAGGGCTCACCTGCCCCGACTGGCCACTCTGCCCGCAGGGGCTGGTCCCGCATCAGGACTTTATCATAGAGTATTTCCACAGGTCAGTTGCCGCAACGACGGGCCTGCTTGTTATCACAACGATGGCCTTTACGATCAAGTCAAAGGTTGCCCCAAGAGGCATGAAGATAGCCTCCATAATAGCAGCGGGCGCGGTGATAGGTCAGGTGACTCTGGGTGCCATAGTGATAGTCGAGCGATTACATTCGCTTCTTGTAACAGGCCACCTTGGACTTGGGATCGTACTTTTCTCGATGATGCTCATGACCGTCATTTACGCCTACAGGATTGACTACAGCAAGAGCACAAAGGCGACAACGCCGCCGCAAAAACTGAAACATAATGAAGATATACGTGAATGATGGATTTAGTATGAGGCTATAAAATGGCTCAGCCTAGACGCGCCATCTTTTCTGTCCGCAATATCGCTGTCGTGGCGGCGCTCTTGCTGGTCTCTTCTTCATTGCTGACAGCTATGACAATGCAAAAGGCGTATGCGCATTTTGATCATTTTTCTCACTACAACAACAGGGGAGATAGCGTGGGCAATTACTATGCCTATGAAGCTTTAGATCCAGAGTACGCCCGCCCAAACGAGCCGACAGCTCTCATGTTTAGCGTGCAGGATAATGACGGCCATGATACGTACAACATCATCACGATGGTCGAGGTTTACTCTGCTGCCACAGGTGAGCGGCTAAAGGCGTTCCCCTGGACAAAGCAAGACAAAGGAGACTTCCAGCTCTTTTACAACTTTCCAGACGTTGGCAACTACCAGATAGTGCTTAGTGTGGCAACGGGCACAGGTCCGGTAAATCTGAATGGGGTGGACCCGCCAAGGGTCACTCTCGTAGGTACAACTGGATGCAACTGCGACCGCGCTGTCTTTAACGCAAGTGTTTCCAATTCTTTTGGCACCATCTGGAATACTGCCATGGCCGCAGCGGTGATTGGGCCGCTTGTGATATTTGGCAGCGTATTAGGAGTTGTACAGATGGGTAGGAGAAAAAGAGGCGTAGTGGGCGAGCGTTTTGAGGTCATAAAATGGATCATCATGCTCTTGGCTATCGCAGGGGGGATGGTTCATTTGGCCGTATTTGCAGAACATGCTTCTTTGCGAATAGAATACAGCATATTCTTGATAACAGCTGGAATCATGCAAATACGGTATGGCATATCCTATACTCTGCTAACTCTGAAAAGTTCCAATGCCAGTTTCAAAGATCCAATCTACGCACGCAGTTACTACAAAAAGACGGTTGGGCTCAACCTGTTTGGCCTGCTAGGTACTGCCGTCTTGATTGGCCTTTACATATATGCAGTGACCTTTCCGCCTCCCTTGTCTCCCAACAATAGGCCTGAGGATGTCGACGTGGCTGGCATAATGGCCAAATCTACAGAGGTTGCGCTTGTATTTGGCATAGTTTATCTCATGAGGGCAGAAAAGAAGAGGCTAAATGAACGCATCAGCCAGACACCTGATGAAGCAGGTCGCGGCGAAGTCAGCGACCTGCGCTAGGATAAGTATACAATAACCAGTAACGCATAAAACACCAACAGGGCGACCCTTACTCATATGGCTTGGAAAGTAATGATGCCGAAAAAAATAATGTTCGGCGAAAA
>JAJPHX010000021.1 GCA_021325075.1 Nitrososphaeraceae archaeon
AAGCGTAGCGTAGTGAGCCGACGCACCAAGTCTGCGTTTATGTTTACTAGGTAAGTAATTACTACTGTCAAAGCATGACAAGACCGCATACGTTTTCATGCTTGAAAACAACTGTCTGGGTAACAGTCGGTCGGCCAAAACAATACCCCCCCTACCTTCGGCAAAAAGCGAAGAATTTACCGGGCTGGCGCTTCGCTATAGGTAAAAATCATGTCTATAGTAGATTTTATAGGTAGATTGTTACTCGCCGAATTCTAATTTAAGCGAAATGCTGAAATCTAAACTTGGGTTATTCTCGCCGTTTGCAAGAGCTATGTGCTGATTGTATTGGTACAGGTATCAAGTTACCGCGAAGATTTGTTAAAAGATCAAAGCATGACGGCGCAGCTTTTGGCGGCGGTTGGTCTATAACAAAGTGCCCAAAGTGTAAGGGCAAAGGTGTGATTGAAGTTTCAAATAAAAACCGAAAAGTGAACAGTATAACAAAGTTAAAGTAGTTTTTACTCGCCGTAATATTGAGAAGTGCCTGACCCATTACTTACCACAGACCAAATAATAACAATTGTCTTAGCGCTTGTTACAGGTATCGGCGGTTCGCTTTTGGTATTGTTTTTATCGACTTGGCGAGAAAACAGAAAAGAAAACGAAACTGCGAACCGAGCTAGAGCCTTAATCGTCGCAGAGCTTGAAACTGTGCGAAATCATTTACAACACTGGCTAGATGCAAACAAAAGCGATCTCGGTTATGTACCGCTTATTTCAAGCTCGACCGAAGTCGAATACCTAGAGAATGTAATTGATAACTTGCAGTACTTGGCGCTTGATGTAGATATTAAATTGAAAGCGTTCAATGCCAACGAATTGAGAGAATTACATAGTGTTTATACTCAAATTAAGACAATGAATAATTTTAGAACTATAGGCGTAAGTGAAAAAGGCACAATTATTTTTGGCGGTACACAAGTCGGCAATGTGCAGACTTTTGTTTATAGAAACGACGACTTGAAAAGATGGGTCAAGGCGCTAAATAGCGCCATAGAGAAATTAAGTTAAAGTTAGCTGGTATTTTAGATCGAAAGCTCATAGCTGGCTATAATGCCATGTCGTAACATATGCGAACGCATAGGCTTAAAAGGGCATAATGGCAGCCTATACAAGCTTGGCATGCAGTATTGTAGCAAGTGCGCTGTGTTTTACCATAACGAAGGCGCAACGCATTGCTTTTGTTGCGGACTGCATTTGAGATTTAGGCCGAGAAGCAAGACTAAGAAAAGGCTTTTAGCATACTAATTGCTTTTACTTATAGTTGACACCCGACGAATTTGCGCTTATCATAACTGCCGGTACTGTTAGCAGCGCAATTGGCGGTTTCGCGTCATTGTATCTTTATGACTTATATCTTGATTTTAAAAAATAAAAGACCGATAACTTAAAGGCTGTCGCGGCAAGGCTGTTTGTTTAAATACACTGCGGCGAGCGTTTCAAAGAAGAAATAGTAAAAATAAATTGCATACCATAAAAGCTTTATAGATCGCATGCGGTATTAGGCTCGATGCTTTACCATTTGCAAAGCAAATGTACAAGCGCTTGTATGATTGCTCTGTTTTTGAGCGAGGTGCAATCATAAAGTGTTTACCTGCTTAAAGTGCGGTCGAAAGCTCAAGACTTTGCACGAGCGAGTCTATGATGAAAAGCCGCATTACGAACCTGCGGGCTACCATTGCGAGGTATGCCGAATTTATTATGACGCACAAAGTAAACAAGCGTCAAAGGCAGTCTACAGCGTAGCACCAAAAAACGAGCAAGGCGGTCTTCTAGTCGCCGCCGATAGTAACGTACATGAACCGCATGCGAATGCTGCATTAAACGCATGCAAAAACGAGCAAGAACGCATGCAAAAATTCGTTGCAAAGAATAGGGCTAACGAATCTCTCTTGAATGAGATAAGTGGATGGGGAGAGATTCGAACTCTCGACCACCTGTGTGTGAGACAGGTATCCTAACCAGACTAGACTACCCATCCAAAAGCTGCACATCGTTTCCGCAGGTCGATATTAATAGGTTGTTTGCCCTGCCGCCAGGTTACACAAACATTCTAGCCTTGAGAAAAAATTTTATAGCAATGACTTTAACCGCACAATAGATCCAATTGGCAAAAACGCAAACATGGTCTAAGGCGATCTATTTGCAATCGAACTCAACAGTTGCTCTTTTCTTTGTTCTGCTTTTGGCAGCACCTGCGCTTACTTTCTCCTCAAGCGTGGCATATGCCCAGATGTCATCAGATCACATGAGTTCTGACCAATCCCACATTCCGACTGCAAACATCGGCAACAGAGTGGCGGCTCTTGACTTTAGCACGACTCCGGCAAATCCCCTGCCATCAGACACCATAGACATGAACCTGTACTTGTTTGACAAAAATACGAATAACGCTATACCCCACGTCACCTTTAACGTCGGCATCAACACTGAAGACGGAAAGCAAGTATTCTTGGAGGTAGTCCACGGACATGATGGGAAGGTTAGCATTCGCTTCGTCAATGATCCTTCAGCCCAGACGTACAAGGTCAGTGCAAACTATGACAGCTTGGCGGCAAGTTATGTATCTGACTTTGGAAGTCCGATAAAGGTCCAAGGTAAAGTGTTTTCTTCACCAGGCAATTACAAGATTTCTATAGAAGTAACCGGGATTGATTATGACAATAAATTCCTCCAAGAGCCTATCGAATACAATTTCATACTGCCAGTGACGCCAATGCAGACCATCCCCGTAAAATACCAAGATGATACCTTCCAAGTTAGAGCTTATTCTTCCTTCGAGATCAGCAGCGCAGAGCTCTTAACAGAGAAGAAACAGCTTGTTCTCCACTCCGTAGGTAATAATACCGCGGGAGATTTTAGGATCAAGCTCGAGATACCAAAGCAGATGATGTCCGGGCCATTTACTGCCACATTTGAAGACGGAACGCAGCTGACCGTTACAGAAAACAATACCGACTCTTCTGTATCAAGCCTGATAATAACTGGCCAGCACGATTCAAACATGACTGGGATGAGCATGCAAAACCAAACACATAGCATATTCATCAGCGCCACAAACGTGGTGCCCGAGTTTCCTATAGGAATGACTCTCGCTGCAGCAGCCTTGGCAATAACGGGCGTAGTACTGGCTTTCAGGAAAGGGTCTTTCCTGTGGGCAGGCAAGACGTATTAGATACGTCGCGCCATTCTGCTTTATGTCAGAAGAAGACTACCGCAAGCTGACAGAGAAAGAGATACCGCAGCAAGTCGCCAAGCTTGATGGCTGGAAGGTTGTCAACGGCAAGGTGAACAAGAGCTTTGAATTTGACGACTTTGTGCAGGCATTTGGGTTCATGACAAAGGTCGCGATGGAGGCAGAAAAGATGAACCACCACCCAGAATGGTTCAATGTGTATAACCGCGTCAGGATCGACCTGATGACGCACGATGTCAACGGCATCAGCAACTACGACATCAAGCTCGCAAAAGTCATCGACAGAATCGCCAAAGGCTGACAGGGTGTTAACCTACTTATTTTATCTGGTCATATAATACGCATGGTTGCAGAGCAAGGAAGCACTACTGCCGACATCGTGGCAGAGTCGCTTCTTGACTGGGGAGTGGAAGTGATATTTGGCCTGCCCGGCGACGGCATAAACGGGTTTATCGAGGCGCTCCGGCGCAGGCGCGACAGGATAAGGTTTGTTCTCGTGCGCCACGAAGAGTCTGCGGCGTTCATGGCCTGTGCCTACGCAAAATACACTGGCAAGCTTGGCGCATGCGTTGCCACGTCCAGGCCGGGCGCAATCCACCTGCTCACCGGGTTGTACGACGCCAAGGCCGACAGCACGCCAGTCATCGCGATAACAGGCAACACGTATTCTGACATGATGGGATCAAAGTACCAGCAGGACGTTGATCTGGTGCGCCTGTTTTCAGACGTCGCAGTCTATAACAACATGATAAACAGCCCCGAGCACGCCGAGATGGCAGTCGACATCGCATGCAGGACCGCCATTGCAAACAGGGGAGTCAGCCACCTGACAATACCAATAGACGTGCAGGAGCGGCATCTAAGCGGCAAGTATTCGCGCCACAAAGTCCCCGGCCACACCTCAGACACGTTTGTCGCCTGCACGATGCCGGACGCGGCGCTCCTGCGCAAGGCTGCAGACATACTGAATGCCGGCAAAAAAGTGGTGATGCTGGTGGGCCAAGGAGCCATCGGGGCAGGCGCGGAAGTTGAGGCAGTTTCTGAAGCACTTGGCGCGCCCATAGTCAAGGCACTCCTTGGCAAGGCAGTCGCACCAGACGACCACCCAAACGGCCTCGGCGGGATCGGGATGCTTGGAACTGCGCCGGCAACCGACGCGATGGAAGAGGCTGACACGCTTTTCATGATAGGGACGTCATTTCCATACATAGACTATTTGCCAAAGCCCGGTCATGCAAGGGGCATCCAGATTGACCTTTTGCCAGAAAGAATTGGCCTGCGCTATTCTGTAGAAGTAGGGCTTGTGGGTGACGCCCGGATCACGCTTGCCGCCCTCATGCCACTGCTAAAGCTAAAGCAAAATGAGGACAGGGAATTCCTGAAATCAAAGCAGGCCGCAATGAGGGAGTAGAGTGGCCTGCTAAAGGAGAGAAGCAGCAGGATGGACAAGCCGGTCAAGCCACAGCTGGTGGCCGTGGCAGTGTCAGACGAGCTTGAGGACGATGCCATAATCTCTGTCGACTGTGGCACCAATACGGTGTGGGCTGCAAGGTACATCCAACTCAGGCGCGGCATGAAGTTCTCGCTCTCCGGCACGCTTGCAAGCATGGCCTGCGGCCTGCCCTACGCGATAGCAGCACAGATAGCTTACCCTGACAGGCAGTGTGTGGCGTTTGTCGGCGATGGCGGGTTCTCAATGCTGATGGCCGAGTTTGCGACCGCGGTGAAGTACAATCTGCCAATCAAGGTGGTGATAATCAAGAACAACACTCTTGGAATGATCCGGTGGGAGCAGATGGCATTCCTTGGCAACCCCGAATACGGAGTCGAGTTCTCACCAATCGACTTTGCCGGATTTGCGGAAAGCTGCGGAGGCAGGGGGTACTCCATCCACGAGCCATCCGAAGTCCACACAACCATTCGACAGGCGATGGCCGAGAAAAAACCCGTGATAATCGAGGCGTATGTCGATCCGTTCGAGCCGCCAATGCCTCCAAAGGTTGAAATGGATTTTGTCGCCAACCTTGCAGAGTCGTTTGCAAAGGGTCAGCCGTATGCAAGCAGAATAGGACTGACTCTGTTTCGCAATCAGGTGCATGAAGCTCTGAGGAAGGTCCACTCGCATGACACAGAGACCGCATAATTGAACTAGGAAAAAATCCGGGTGCATTTTGCTACAATCATTATAAGGTCAAAACGCTCATGGGGCTTGATGAATCCTGGCATCCAGATGTTGGAGGTAGCTATTGGCATCAAGGATTCGCTCATGGCCGCTGGGTTCACTTCACTCGATTCACTCTTGCGCTCAAGTCCGACAGAGATTGCTACCATACTTGGCATCGAGTTTTACGTCGCAAAAATAATAATCGACGCTGCCAAGCGAGCCGCCGGGAAAGGCGACGACAGCAACAACGATCTGGCGGCAATCCCAATAGACTAGCAGTTACATTTTGCGCATAATGTTCATTTTTTGCATAATTAAAAGCAGTATTAAATGGTCCCAGCATCAAGTGTCCCGATGGATGACAGGATAAAATTCGGTATTGCAGCCGCAATAGTGATTGCGGTCATTGTCACTTCTCTTCCTGCTGGCCTTTCGATTGGCCTTGCCAATAACAATAACAAT